>CAYZCD010000007.1:0-30512 GCA_964476825.1 uncultured archaeon | reverse complement strand
TTGGGCGCGAGCTTTCCGAGTACGCAGTCGCGCAGGGCGTCGGCGGAATGGCGCATACCGACGAAGATTTAACCAATTACCAGATGGACGCGGAGATGGAACGCGTTAAAGCGCTATTGGGCCATGAATTGGAAGACTGTACGGTCATCATCGCGGGCCACGGTGAAAAGCCAGTTAGGGCATGCAGCGCAGTTTTGGAAAGGTGCAAGGCCGCGTTATTTGAAATACCGCGCGAAGTGCGCGCAGCCAACGAAGACGGGACTACAAAATTCTCACGCCCCCTGCCCGGTTCTTCCAGACTGTATCCGGAAACTGACATCCCCCCGTTCAGGATAACGAAAGATCTTATTGAAGAAACTAGAAAACACATTCCAGAGACGTGGGACAAAAAACTCGGCAGGTTCACGAAAATGGGCCTGGGAAAAGATTTATCGGACCAGATAATACGTTCTGAATACCTGAATGATTTCGAAAGCATAATAAAAAACACCGGCGTCTCGCCAAAATTTGTGGCATCCGTGCTGATGTCATCGATGATAGAACTGAGGCGCGAAGGCGTGAAGGTTGAAAAAGTAAATGAAGAAAAGATGCTTGAAATATTCAAACTGCTTGAAGCGAAGAAAATAGGCAAAGAAGCCGTTAATGAAGTGTTAAAAGGCGTCAGCAAATACCCGATGCAAACTGTCGATGAAACGATAAGCAAGTTAGGATTGAAAACAATTTCCAAGGACGAGTTAAAGACCATAATAAAAGAAATCGTCCAGAAAAATGCCGCCCTTGTTAAAAAAGACAAAAGAGGCGCGGGAAAGAAATTGATGGGGACTGTGATGAAGCAAGTGCGCGGAAAAATAGACGGCAAGCTTGTTAACGAAATTTTAACGGACGAGATTAGGAAAGTGAAATGATAAGACCAAGATTTATTTTTTATTTCCTTCTGAAATGAAAAAATTTATTAAAAAATAAAATTAAAATAGCCGTCATTAAAAAAATCCATTTCTGTCGCCCTGATTGAAGATTTGCCTGATAAAAACTATATGAAATAATCACTTCAAGAAATTTCCCAATTTTTTCTGGTGCATCACATTTCTCAATACCGAGGAGTTTTGCAGCCATCTTTCCATTTTAATCGACAATTTGCCGGAAATGAAATCCAATGATGATTGAAGGTTATCGAATTTAGCGGGCTGTTTTTCCATGCACTCCCTGACAGAGTTCCGGGTGAACCAAACGCCCATCGGCATTATGTAGCCAGGATGGGTTTCACGCATTATTACTATCGATGCTTGTTTACGCTCCCGTTGAAGCAATTCCGATACGGCCAAGCGGGCGGAATAAAAACAACCCCCAATGCGACTGTATTCTTTTTTCCCTTCGTTACCTTCGTGATCCGAAAAAATCATTATCGAAGAAGCTGGATTCCATAAAGTTTCGGGATACCACGCCTCGATAAGTTCGTAAGACCATTCATAGGGCATCATCAAAACCGCCCAGCGGTTGTCAAAATATTCGTGGTAATAAACACGAAACTCGTCTATGGTCGGGTTTTGTTTCACTTCGCTGGAAATTGTTTTTGACAACGTTGAGTCGATTGCAGTTATCGACCAGCGCGTCGGGACTAATTTCCTTCTTTTTCCAAGCCCGAACAAACCCGCAGAGAAAGAGCGCTGTATCTTTGAAATGTAAATCCCTTTTTGATATAGGTTCATCACAGCATCAGCGGCCAGCAGGTCGGTGTCGGAATAAGCTTTCTCTATTGTTTGTTCCGTTTTCATAGTGCCGATTAAAATGTCCTTGATAGGGGCTGAAGGCCCGAATGGCTGCGAGTCTTCGCTAAAAGAACCGCCGCGCGGCGTTTTCGTGAACGTCGCCTCTATTTCTGCGGAATCTTTTGCAAGAGCAAGCTCTTTCAACACGTCAAGATATTTATTTTCCTCACCCATCACCTTTACAGGTTTCATCCCCCGAACAAGCTGCGAACGGAATGAAACTATGTTCTCCATAGTCAATCCGCTCCACATTTCCGGCGTGTCCATTTTAATCGTGTCGCCGTGTACGGGCGGAATCAAAGGCCCGACGAAGACTTTCGGGTAGCCTGCTCTTCCAACGAAAATGCCGGGCGGGCTTGCGCCATTTAAATCCAAAGAATCGATTAATGGTTTTGTCTTGAAATAATTGTATTCTTTCAAGTGCCGCGGGCACATTTCTATGCCTTTTATCGCTTTCATCGTCTTGCACATGTAGCAATTCGCGGAATCTTCTGTTTGTTGGGTGAATTTTCTTATGCTGTTTTTCACGATACCGAATTTAGCAAGGGAATTTCGTGAAGATGGGAAAATTAAACGGTGACCATATTTCGGCATGATGATAATTTATTTCGGGGTTATAAATCGACTAGCAAAGCGATGTTCCGATAGATGATGAGCATTGATAAAAATTTGTGCATTACCGACGTTCACATTTTTTACCTAAGCTGTCAAACCATCCGCTTCAGGCAATAAAACTGTGTGCGGTTCCAAATCCTGAATCAATGTCGCCAAGGTGGAATACCGTGTTCCCTTAAACGGTTTGGTATGGTAAGCACCAACCACCGGCATTATTGATGCGCCTTTTGGCATGCGGCGTATGCTATCGGACCATAAACTGTCCTCCATAAATAATTCTTCGTCGCCTATGACGCTGCCCACATCCGCCCGATAAGCATCTTCGATTCCTGCCAGCAAGACATTTGTCAATCCCTGTTTAATTTCCTGCTCCGGCATGCGCCTGATGTCATTCAGTTTTTCCGGATCCGATAAAATTTCTTTCCCGAACTCTTCAAACTGCCTCATAACGGCTACTATCTGGTTATTTGCGACTTCCAGCCTTCTTTCCCTTAAATTTTTATCCCCAAGATAAACAATTCGGATTCTTTTTGCAGCCTGATATTGTCTTGCAATCGCCACTTCGTACGCATAGTTGCCAATGGCAGATCCAAAATAATCCGCTATAAATTTTCCCACTTCGGGCCTGATATCTGAATATAGAGCAACCAGCCTATCTCTCCATGCACGGGAAATTTCCAACCCCTGTTCACGCATGCGTTCCTCAAAACCAATGTTTGCGCAGGCCTCTACGGCAATGATTTGCGGCCTATAATGAGCAATAATTTTTCGTAACCTTTCGGGGCCCGCAAGATCCTCGTGTACAGTTCCTACCAAAGTAATCATATCGGTCAGCTTAGGTTATCAGAACTGGTTTATAAACTTTTCTATCTTTCACTACATACTAATGGTTACACTATCTTATACCACATCTACTCCAGAAACTCCACTTCATCAACTACGCCGTCGCCGTCGTAATCGATGCCTTTAACGACTTTCGTCGAAGATCGGGGGTCGTATTTGTTGCCTTTCACGACTTCGTTAAGATGTTTAACGAATGCTATTACGGTAGCGCGCGTGCCCGGAAATCTACGGCCCGCGAAAACTATGATTTTTTTCGTCTCGTCCCACGGATTTTTGGTTATTGCTATAAAGCCGTTGTCGTCCTCGCTGTAGGAATGGCCGGACAATTTGGAAACAATATTCCAATCGTCCGATTCGTCCATACGCACTTTCAGTTTTTCATTCAATAAAGCAGTCAGCATGTTCGCTTTTGGCCCGCCCACGACTATGAGATTTTGTTTATAATCACTTTCCCGCATTTCCGTATCTAATTTGTAGTTAGCTGCGGAAACGCTGTTTGTGAAGCTTCCCAAGAACAGCGCGAGATCTATTGCGCAACAGGAATCCGAGCCTCTAGCCTTGTATTGGCCATGGGGATCAGGCGAACCAACGACGATTTTGAAATTGGCCTTGCCTGACGTTATAAAATCTCCCAGTATTTCCGGCACATTTTCAGCGTCTTGTTTGAATTTATGCGTTTCCAGGTTTTCGTGCATTACTACCAACGCTTCGGGTTTAGCGGAATAAAATTTTGTCAGCGCCCCCTGGCGCTCTTCCGTACGGACTAACCGGATTAAATCGCCTTTCCTGAGCTGGTTGATATGATAATAGACTTTCTGCTCGTGCAGCCTCATCTTTTTGGCTATATCCACGGGCGAAGACGCTGCTTTTGATAATTCAAGGTATATCCTCCAGCCCAATTCGCTTGTTATAGCCTTCAATTTCTTCGGATTGCGCACTTCGCTAACTTCTGACGCCAATCCCGATTCCGTGTCTAAAACTTTCAACATAACATAACCATTGGACAGATAGCGTTATAAATATTTCTATAACGGTTTAACCTATTAATGCCGTAAAAAACAGTTTACACGAAGGACCGTTATAAAATAAACTATAACGGTGAAGGAAATTTTACGGAATGCTTATAAACGAATTCGAACAACTTATTCAGAAAACCTTTTAACGGGTTTTTCGATCGGGTTGTAATAAAATGTGCGACATTTACGTTGATCATGAAAACATGGCTCATACAGGCGTTCAATACGATTTACCGGCCGGACACGCTATTTCTATAGGGACCATGTATAACCACAAAAATAGTATTCCAAATAATCTAAACGGATTAATTGTGCATGAACAATCGTGGAAACCCACCGATTTCGGGGCTGACAAGAGATATTATTGTAAAATATCAAATCGATTAAAGACCATATTCAGAAATAATATTGATTTTTTGTTTTCTAAGCTCTATGAAATAAAGACATCGAGAGAAACTATAAAACGATCCATTCAGCATGGTCACTGGACTAAACTGGAAACAATCAAAAATGTATCAAAGATTTTAGGTTTGGACGAAAGTTTTGTTGATAAAAACGTTTTATATGTAAAAACAAAAAACTCCTTCCCGATAAACAACAAAGAGATAAAGATTTCACCAGAACTAGCACGCATCACAGGACACATCTTATGTGATGGTGGAATACACGTAGTAAAGGATGAAGGTAAATACAGAATATTTTATGTAAATAACGAACATGCTCTCTTGAATTCTTTCCGTAAAGACATAAACATCATTTTTGGAAAAGTAAAGATTTACTCTAGAAACAGAGATTACCAAGGTGATGAGTTGTGGTTACCTACTACGACCGGTTTAATCCTCAACAAAATAATTGATATAGGCACGTCCATAGATAAAAAAATTCCAGAGTTCATTATTAAGAATCAAAACTACGATATAATAAGGAATTTTCTACAAGCGGTATTTGACGACGAAGGGTACTTGTACCCTGAGAAATATATGATATGTATTTCTTTGATAAACTTACAGCTTTTATCCGGTATAAAATATCTGGTAGAGAAAATTGGAATAAAAACTAATCCCATACATATTCATAAATCCAAAAATCGTTCAACAATGTTCTATTTCAGTATAACAGGAGAAGAAAATATTTTAAAATTTAGTAGTAAAGTAAATTTCACTCATTCCATAAAAAGCAGAAAGTTACATAGACTTGTCAATAAATACGGTGATTGATTTGTGCGGAATAATTGGTTACGTAGGAAATAGAAAAGCAAGTGATACATTACTTTCTGGAATCAAAAGATTGGAGTACAGAGGTTACGACTCCGTAGGCATGGTTACCACCAAAAACAATGAATTCTTTTGCAAAAAGGGCGTTGGAAAGGTGAATGAAGTAGATCAAAAGGTACATTTTCTGGAACTTCCTGGAAACATCGGTATGGCGCATACCAGGTGGAGCACACACGGCGGCGTAACGGAAGCAAATTCACATCCTCATTTCGATTGTAAAAACGAGATAGCTGTCGTACATAACGGAATAATATCCAATTACCTTGAACTGAAAAAAGATTTGCAGAAGAACGGGCATGTTTTTAAATCCGAGACGGACACAGAAGTTTTTGCACATCTCCTTGAAGAGAATTACAAAGGCAATTTGGAGAACGCAGTGATGGCCGCTTTGAAGCAAGTCCGAGGCACTTACGCCTTTTTGGTGGCGGCGAAAGGCGAGAACAAACTTGTATGCGCGAGGAAGGAAAGCCCGGCCGTGCTGGGCGTCGCAGACCACGGAATTTTCATAGGTTCCGATGTTTCCTCTTTCCTGGATTTCACCAACCGGGCCGTTTATCTGGATGACGGCGAAGTATGCGTTGCGGAGAAAAACGGCTATAAAATCATGGACGCCAAAACAGGGGCGGAAAAAATAAAAAAAGAAATTTCGATTGACTGGAAACCAGACTTGATAGAAAAATCCGGCTATGACCATTTCATGCTAAAAGAAATATGCGAACAACCGACCACGTTAAAAATTGCAAAAGGAATTTACGCGGACGAGGTTAAGGAATTAGCCAGAATGATAAACGAACATGATACCGTATACCTCATTGCCACAGGCACTTCGATGCACGCGGCGATGACAGCGGAATACTGGTTCAGCGAAATTGCTCACAAAAGGGTGCAGGCAATCGACTCTTCCGAGTTCCATCAAAAAGGAATAATAAACGGGTCGACCGTGGTCGTAGCGATAACGCAGTCCGGAGAAACTTACGACACGCTGTCCGCGGTCAGGTTCTCAAAAGAAAGGGGTGCGAAGCCGGCGTCGATCGTAAACGTGGTCGGATCAACAATGACAAGGGAAGGCGGGATAACCATACTCCAAGGCTCAGGATTTGAGTCTGCCGTATGCGCGACGAAAACATTCACGTCCCAACTGATGATACTCCTGCGGTTGGCCATTGAAGTTGCAAAATTGAAAGGCCGGGACGTATCCATGCTTGAGAACGAGGTAGAAAAACTTCCGGCGGTCGCAAAGGAAATAATCGATAACAAGGAAAAAATCAAGTATATTGCGGAAAACCATTTCGACGTTGAAAATTACCTTTACATCGGGCGCGGATTGAATGTTCCCACTGCATTGGAAGGCGCGCTGAAGATGAAGGAAATATCCTACCTGCACGCCGAAGGCATGGCGGCAGGATTTTTGAAACACGGCACCATCTCGCTTATAGACGATAACATGTATACAGTCGCATTCATACCGAAAGACGACCGCAAGATCCTAAGCAATATAGAAGAGATAAAGGCGCGCAAAGGAAAGATCATTGCCATAGCGGCCGGAGGCACGGTGCACGCAGACGTAGTCATAGACGTCCCTGCGGTAGACGACATTGTTTCGCCCATACCTTTCACGGTCGCATCTCAATTGCTGGCATATTACGTTGCTGCTAAACTGGGCAACGATGTCGACCGCCCAAGAGCGCTGGCAAAGTCGGTGACGGTGGAATAAATGAGCATCTACAGGGAGTACGACATACGCGGCGTGTACGGGCGGGACTTAAACGAAGAAATTATGAAATCGATAGGCATGGCTGTCGCCAGTTTTATCAGGAAAAACGGATGGGTTGACAGAGTCGTTGTTGGAAACGATATTAGGACATCCAGCCCGTCCCTTTCAAAAGCATTGATAAAAGGAATAATCTCCGCAGGCGCCAACGTAACAGACGTAGGAACTTCTTCATTCGGGACTTGCTTATTTTCCGGTTTCAAACTGAAATCAGCGATAACGCTATACATAACCGCCTCGCACCTGCCGCCGGAATGGAACGGGCTTAAAATCTACACGGGCGAAGGCATTCCGATACCGCCGTCCATAATAAAAAAAATCATAGACGACGAAGAAATTAAAACGGAATATATGGGTTCTGTTGAAAAAGTAAATTTAAAAAAAGATTACGTAGAGTTTCTTGAGTCAAAATTTAAAATCAATAAAAAACTTAAGATTGTGCTTGATTGCGGCAACGGCAGCACGTGCCTGGCTGCCCCGGAAATATTCGAATCCATGGGTTTTGAAGTCACAAAATTATTCTGCAGCGTAGATCCAACCTTCCCAAACAGGCCAAGCGATCCTTCCACGGCCAATATAACGAAACTAATTGATGCCATCAAGAACGGCGCTTACGATCTCGGTGTTGCGTTTGACGGAGACGGCGACAGGGCCGCTGTCGTAGACAATAAAGGACGTGTTTTAACGGGCAACGAATTGGGAAGTGTGATAGGCAAACACGTACTGAAAAATAAAAAAGGAAATATCGTGATAACAGTCGCATGTTCGATGTCCATGGAGCAATCATTAAAAAAACTCGGCGGCGAAATAATAAAAGTGCCGGTAGGGCACACGTTCGTGATAAGCAAATGCAAAGACACAAACGCGCTGATGGGCGTCGAGGAATCAGGCCACATGGTTCTCCCGGAATATTTTGCTTTTGATGACGCTGTTATTATACCATTGAAAATTGCAGAGATAATATCCACCTCTGATAAGAGTCTATCAGAACATTACGATTCCCTAAAAATTTACCCCTTCGAAGAAATAGTGTTTTCGTGCCCAGACGATAAAAAATTCCCGGTCGTGCAAAATTTACTACAGGATTTCCGCGGAATTTACGACAATATTACTGATATGGACGGCGTTCGTTTGGATTTTGAAGACGGCTGGATACTTATCAGAGCCGCGAACACGTCGCCGAAGATAAGGCTTTACATAGAAGCGACTACAAAGGAAAGATTTGAAGAACTGAAAAAAACTTTCTCCGATGTACTAAAAAATGAAATATCCAAGGTGGCACAATGAAAACCGTGTTTCTCGCAGGCGGAATAGGTAAAAGGATGTTTCCTTTGATGGAAGATAAATTCCTTTTCAAATTTTTAGGCAAAACTCTCCTGGAACACCACGTAGAAATGGCTTCGGCAAACGGGCTAAATGATTTCGTGATCATCGGAAACCCGGAAAACATCGGTAAGATCAAAGACACATTCAACGGGAAAAATTATAGGATACGGTATGCGGTACAGGTAAAACCGGACGGCATGGCAAACGCATTGCTGGCCGCAAAAGAATTGCTGGCAAACGAAGAAATAATAATTATCAACCCGAACGACGTGTTTGAACGTTCTGCATACTCGGCTATCATCGCGGCCGGCAAAAACTCGGATGCTGACGCATACATACTGGGGCAGGAAGTAAAGGAATATTTTCCCGGGGGCTATCTGATCGTAGATGGAAAAAATTATATGAAAGGCATTGTAGAAAAGCCGGGCAAAGGCAACGAGCCAAGCAATTTAGTTAACATTGTTGTCCACTACCACAAAAAACCGAAAGAACTTTTCAAAAACATGGAAGTCACGAGAAGCGAAAACGATGATGTCTACGAATTGTCAATTGACAAGATGATAAAGAACGGTTCCAAAATCAAGGTTGTTAACTACACAGGCGTTTGGAAAGCGATAAAATACCCGTGGCATATGCTGGAAATAACAAAACATTTCATGGGTGAAATAAAAAATCCGTCCATACACAAAGACGCGAAAATTGCTCCAAGCGCGCTGATAGAGGGCAACGTAATTGCGGAGGCTGGGGCAAGGATAATGGAAAACGCGGTTGTAAAGGGACCCTGTTACATCGGAAAAAATTCGATTATCGGAAACAATTCGTTGGTCCGCGAATACGCACACATAGGCGATAATTCCGTCGTAGGTTTTTCAACGGAAATAAAGAATTCCTACATAGGGGACAATTGCTGGTTCCACACGTGTTACATCGGAGATTGCGTCATAGCTGACAACTGCTCGCTAGCGGCAGGAACCATAGTGACAAATGTAAGGCTTGATGAAAAAGACATTAAAGTCAACATTTTTGGCAAAGGCGATATCTCGTCAGGCCTAGACCATCTGGGCGTTATTATGGGAGAAAATTGCCGTACAGGATCAAATGTAACGCTGATGCCCGGCGTTCGAGTTGGGCCGAATAGCGTCGTAGGCCCGGGCGTCACGCTTCGGGAGGATTTGGAACCCAATAAAATGGTTTACGTAAAGCAGGAACAGGTCGTCAAAGAAAACAATGTGCTTCCGAATTCGAAAAAAAAAGAAGAAGTCATGAAGAAACTAATAAAGCTCGAAGAACAAAGAAAAAAATAATATTTTGTCTGGTATCAAAACGATAGCGATAATATTTAAATCAAGCCGCTTATCTAGTTTTTAATAATAAATGAAAATTGGCTGTGGGACACAATGAAATTAGATTATCTGTTGCATCCTTCGAGAATTCTCATTCTCGTCATAATTACGGGAATTTTATCCAGCGTACTAACTTCTATAGTTATTTTAAACTTTCAACCGAGCACGGACAAATTAATGAGAGATTTTTACCTGACCGAAAACGCCGTCCATATCAGCCCTCACAGCCTGCGCGGTAAAATGACCAAAGGCGTGACCGATTTTGTTTTAGTTGATTTGCGCAGCCAGGAAGAATACGAAAAAGAACACATATCCGGGGCGATTAACATACCAGCCTACAAAGACAAGGATACATCCGATTACGGGGCTGTTGACAGGATTGTGGGCGCATTCGCAAAGCTTCCGAAAGACAAGGATATCATAGTATATTGCTACAGCATGCCATGCATGACCGGACGAAAGATCGGATTGATGCTGGCTGAACACGGAATCTATGTAAAACTTCTCGGGATAGGCTGGAATGAGTGGAGATATTTCTGGGATTTATGGAACCACGAGCATGAATGGAACGCCACGGACGTGATGGATTACATCGCTGTTGGAAGCGAACCGGGCACGCCTAAAATTAATAACAATTCAAACGCATGCCCGATCGGCGGAGATTTTGGCTGTTAATTCCCCGGGCTTTCTGGAATTGAGACAAACAAAAAATTCTCAACGATTTAAATTGTTTGTTACATTTATGCTTATGGATAATGCAGACATCGCAATAATCGGCGGGACTGGGTTTTACGGCTGCGATTTCCTTGAAAATTCGCGTGAAATAGAAATAAACACGCCTTACGGCAAGCCAAGCGACTCGATAACTATTGGCAAATTTAACGAATTAAAAATCGCATTCTTGCCGAGGCACGGCAAAAAACATTCCATGCCGCCGCACAAAATAAACTTCCGCGCAAATATATGGGCGCTAAAACGATTGGGCGTGAAGCGGATAATAACGCCTGACGCTGTGGGAAGTTTGCAGGAAAAAATAAAACCGGGAGATTTTTTGATACCGGACCAGTTCATAGACCTTACCAACTCCAGAAATAATACGTTTTACGATGAAGGGAAGGTCGCGCATATATCGATGGCCGAACCGTTCTGCCCGGAACTTTCAAAAATCGTTTTTGAATCCGGCAATAACCTGGGTTATAAAATGCACGACAAAGGCACTGTTGTTGTGATACAAGGGCCGAGATTTTCCTCGAAAGCGGAATCGAAGTTGTACAGGAGCTGGGATGCACAGATAATAAACATGGAAGTTTCGACCGAATGCATACTCTCACGAGAGGCTGAAATATGCTACGCTTACATAGGCATGGTAACGGATTACGACACTTTCGCGGATAAAACAGTCAACGTTACGAATGTGATGGATGTGTTGAAACAAAACTCAAATAACGCGCGCAGCCTGATAACGGATGCCATCGCAAGAATACCGCAGAAAAGAGGCTGCAAATGCTGGGAAGCACTAAAGGACGCAATGATTTAGGCTTAAAATGCGTTAAACCGGGGATAAACCGGCGAAATCTTTTTCTTGCAAAGGGTAGAATATCAAACGATGTTCAGCTGGATGTCCAAAGAGGCTATATGTGCGAAGTGCGGAACGACAAACAAAATAAAGTTTGACGAAGAAAAAACGCGCGCGGAAATTTTAAAAGATTCCAATTGCATATGCGGCGGCGAACTGATGTAAATGCGGTAAAAATCCAGGCTTTGGATTGCTGAAAGATTAATTTTATTGCTTGTCCACTAATTCCGCTTTCTCTACTTCAACGTAACCGCTTTTTGTTTTTGTGTCCCAGACCTTCCTGAAGTTTTTCAATTCGATGCGCTTCCTGAAGAATGGCGCGTCTGCGACGAATGAATCGTACATTCCGCCCTCGCCCAACAATTCAAAACCGTATTTATTGCTCAATTGCTTGAATTCGCCGAAATTGTTTGCGTCCAACTTTTTGCCCAACCATTCCGGGCCCAAGCCGTCGGCTGCGACGTTAACGATCCTTATATCCAAACCTGCGCCTATCTCTGCGCGCAAAAGCTCTTCGGATGTCATCGCCGAATTTGGCGTGATTGTCCTGATGTTATATTTCGCAGCGACTTTTCCGACAGAATTTATTTGCGTCTGCTGCAACCCGACACCGCCCAATACAATCGCTTCGACATTCAATTTTGAAAGAATTTTATCCAAGACTGCAGCCTCTTTCTCAGGGCCGATCTCATTGCATTCCAACAGGTAATGTTGAACTCCAATCGATTCCGCCTGCAGTCTTGTCAATTCCGCTGTTGCGTAATGATACAGATAGGCTTCTTCGTTTTTCGGCTTGACCGAGATTAACGCCTCCACTTCCCAGCCATTCCTTAATGCGGTTAACAAAGCGAAATTGCTGTCTTTCCCGCCGCTGTATAGAATCGCCACGCGCATGTTATCAGTTAATTAAACGGCATCCACATTTATATACTATGCTTATAGTCGTCTGCGGACTGCCGGGCACAGGAAAAACTACCATTTCGAAAGCTTTATCACAAGCTACTGGTTACACGCTAATCAGGACTGACGTGATACGGAAAGAACTGCTAAAAGAAAACAAATACACCGAAAAAGAAAGGGATGCGGTTTATAAAAAAATTTTCACAATAGCCGACCAAAAATTAAGAGGCGGCGAAGAGTGCATACTCGACGGCACATTCTATAAGAAATCTTTGCGCGACGAGGCGCGCGAAACAGCGGAGAAGAACGGCTCAAAGTTCCATCTTGTCGAATGCGTGCTCAATGAAGATATTGTAAAAAAGAGGGTGAACGAAAGGAAGAATGACGAATCTGATGCAAACTTCTCAGTTTATCACTCGGTAAAGAAAAATTTTGAACCGATAACCGGAAAACGTATAGTAATCGACACTTCGAAAAGTACTAAAGATTGCACAGACAAAATATTGAGAGGGATTGAACCATGAACGAAAAAGAACTCATCGAGGCCATGAAGGATCCCGAGTCATATCCCCATAGCACAGGCAATATCGAAGTAAAAGAAACGCACATATCATGGGTTTTTTTGACCGGCCATTTCGCATACAAGGTGAAAAAACCGCTGAAATTCGGCGGCATCCTCGATTATTCCACTCTTTCTTACAGAAGGGCAATGTGCGAGAAGGAACTTGTTATCAATCGCAGATTAAACGAGGACATGTACCTGGAAGTGGTTGACATAGTAAAAGGCGAGGATGGAAAACTGCATGTCGGCTACGGAGCAGGCGAGGTTGTGGAACATGCGGTCAAGATGAAACAGATGAACCAGCGCAACCTGCTGTCGGAAATAATAAAACGCGGCGAGATCACAGACACTACGATTAAAAGAATCGCCCAGTTCATGTTTGATTTTTTCAACAGTTCACGCGTTCCTCCGGGCTTCGCGACACGCTATGCAGACCTCACTAAAAACCATTTAAATGCCACGTTCGACACGTTAACAGACCTTGGAAAAGATGTCGAAATTTGGAGAAAAAAATTCAACAGCTACCTGAAAAGCAACCGTGAACTTTTCATGGAACGCACCGCAAACGAGTTTGTGAGGGATTTACACGGCGATGCGCATTCCAGGAATTTTTTCGTAGACGGGACGAAAATATCGCTGTTCGACGCAATAGAATTTAACGACGAGTTCCGCGTGCAGGACATAGCCTATGAAATTGCCGCATTAGCCATGGACCTTGATTTCAACGGACTGGATAAATTATCCAAATTGTATGCGGATGAATACCTTAAGCTAAGCGAGGATGTTGATGCCAGAAAATTATTGCCCGTTTACATGTTCTACTGGGCCGTCGTGCGCGGAGAGGTTGAACTGGAAAAGAGCACGAAGGCGGATAACAGGGCGAGCAAAACTATTGCGGACAAATATTTCAATCTCGCTGGAAAATACTTCAAAATGTTTTGATTAATTTCATTATTTTCGATTTTTCCGGTTCAATTATTCCATGAGGAGTTACGATTCCGGTTATGTATTTTGCCGGCGTCAAATCAAATCCCGGATTCCAGGCTTCGGAAGGCGTCTCTTCTCCAGTTGTTTTATTTCCATCTTCGTTCAGCCTGTCAAACGCCAACGTCGAAGCTGCAACGTAAAAAGGGATGTCGAATTCTTTTGCTACGATTGCCTTTTCCAAAGTACCGATTGTGTTTACAATATTTCCGTTTAGGAATATGCGGTCAGCGCCTGCCATGACCATGTCGACATCGCCTTTCTGCATGAAATGCGCAAGCGCGCCGTCCGCAATTATTACATGGTCTATGCCCCCGTTCTTCAGTTCCCAAGACGTTAATCTGGAACCTTGGTTAAACGGCCGTGTTTCTCCGACCATAACAAAAATTTTCCTGCCTTTTTCATGAGCCGCTGATATTGATCCGCCTACGGTTCCCCAATCTATCGAAGATAACCAGCCGGCGTTGCCGTGAGTTGCAATCCTGTGCCCGTTTTTTATCAACCCGCTCCCATTTTCTGATACCATCTTGGACTCCAAAACGACTTCTTCGGATATTTTCTTCGCCTCCGACAGCGCGTCTTCCGGGCTGACGCAGGCTTTCAGGTAAACGCGCTCGACGCAATTTTTTAAACAGTAAACTGGGCTGGAAGACAACAACCTGTCCCTGGCGAGCTCAATTGTTTTCGGGTTTTTTGTTTTTTCCCCTTCGATAGCAGCAAGGGCGATTCCAAAGCCGGCGGCGACTCCGATAGCAGGCGAACCGGACACAATCCCATCACGAATAAAACCGGCGACAATTGAATAATTATCGGAAGAAACAATTTCGAAACCGAGAGGCAGTTTTTCCTGGTTTACCGCCATTAATTTTCCATCGTCAAACCAGACGGACTTGTAATCCTTACCGCCCACGAGCATGATATAATCTGGCCAAACCGGATTTAAGTATGTTTTACACAAAGTTTAGTGATATGACGAAAATAAAAGATATGAAACTGGCCGATGAAGGACGAAAGCAGGTTGAATGGGCCGAAATGCAGATGGGCGGACTGCTGAGCATACGCTCCAGGTTCTCAAAGGAAAAACCGTTAAAAGGCGCTAAAATAGGAATGGCGCTGCACGTTACGAAAGAGACTGCTGTTTTGGTGCGTACTCTTGTCGCGGGAGGCGCTTCTGTTGCGATTGCCGGTTGTAATCCTCTAAGCACACAGGACGATGTCGCTGCTGCGTTGGCTTCGGAAGGCGTCGAGGTTTTTGCCTGGAGAAACCAGACTGTCGAAGAGTATTACGAAAATTTGAATAAAGTTCTTGATACCAAACCACAAATTACAATTGACGACGGCTGCGATTTGGTCAATTTAATCCACACAAAACGGAAAGATTTGCTAACCAGCGTCATAGGCGGGACTGAAGAAACTACCACAGGCGTTAACCGCCTCCGTGCGATGGAAAAAGACGGCGCATTAAAATATCCTGTAATTGCTGTCAACGACTCGAACACAAAACACCTGATGGATAACTACATCGGGACGGGACAATCCAGCATAGACGGATTATTACGCGCCACGAGCATACTGATAGCAGGAAAGAATTTTATGGTTGTAGGTTATGGCCCGTGCGGCAAAGGCGTCGCATTGCGCGCGAAAGGCATGGGAGCAAATGTTATTGTGGCGGAAGTCGATGCATTCAAGGCGCTGCAGGCTGTGATGGACGGTTATCGTGTTATGCCTCTTTCAGAGGCTGCACCAATAGGCGACGTGTTTATTACGGTCACGGGCGACAAACACGTAATTTCCGGAAAGCATATGGAAAAAATGAAAAGCGGTGCGATACTTGCCAACGCGGGCCATTTTGATTTGGAGATTGACGCCAAATGGCTCACTACGGTTGCGATTAAAAAACAAATAAGGCCAAATTTGGAAGAGTATAAAATGAAAACCGGAAGGAAAATTTATCTGTGCTCGCAGGGCCGCCTTGTTAATCTCGCAGCAGCGGAAGGACACCCGTCGGACATAATGTCGATGTCATTCATGAACCAATCCCTGGCTGTGGAATACATTATAAAAAACAAACTCGAGCCAAAAGTGCATGTTTTGCCCGCACACATAGACGATTTGGTCGCGCGTTTGCAATTGCAATCGATGGGCGTAACGATTGACGCGTTAACGGAAGAACAGAAAAAATACATGGCAGGCTGGGAAGAAGGGACTTAGAAAATATTTGAATTTTTTATTTAGGTCTGCACTTCAACTGCAGGGATTACATATATTTCTTTATTTCATTTACCGACAGCCTGCGGAATTTCACCTTGTCGCCCGCGCCTTCCATCACTCCGATTTCAAGGCTTTGAGGTGTTACGTCTTTTTCGCCCTTCTGCAACGCCTCGATTGCAAGTTTTATCGCGTCTTCGGTTTTCATTTTATCGTCGTATTTGTGATGCAGAACTTTTTCAGCTATCGGAGCTCCGCGACCGATAACATGCGCCTTCCATTCGATGGTTGTTCCCGATGGATCAACTTCAAACAACTTGGGCCCGGAAGAATCTACGCCGCCGATTAACAAACCTACGCCGTAAGGGCGCAAGCCCGCGTACAAAGTTGAGACGTGAATGCGGTCTGCAATAAAACGTACAATAGTGGGAACTTCGATCGGCTCTTCATAAGTCACCTTGTTCATCTGGGCACGATTGCGGCCCATTCCGACCAAAACGCGCGCATCGGCTAACAAACCAGACGCGGCCACGGCCAAATGATCATCGATAATATAAATTTTTTCAAGGGATTCTGGAACAGACAATTCCGATGATACTTTGAATGCGGCCAATACTATCGAATCTTTTGTTTTAACCCCGACAACGGTCGCACCGCGCTTAATCGCTTCTCTTGCATATTCAACCTGGAATAGGCGGCCGTCCGGCGAGAAAACAACGATTGTCCTGTCGTATCCCATGTATTCGGGAGTAAGTTCCATAATCTATCCCTTCCATTTTGACTTTTTTAACTTAAATATATTGGCCTATCCCCAGCCAGTTTTGCTCGGGGCTTCCCAACCTTCTTTCTTTTTTTCAGTTTCTTTGCCTTCATCCGTTTTCTTTTCTTCGCCAACTTCTATGGCGACGTCTTCTTCATCCTCGGCTGGTTCATCCTTTGGTGCGGAAGGCTTGGAAAATAAAGGTTTTGGCAATGGTTTGTATACCTGAGATTTAGCCGGATTATTTTGTTTTTCTTCATATTCCCCGTGGCCGAAAACGGACAACCCGCCAGAAATTAAAAATCCCAATCCTGTAACTGCGGACAATATCATAAACAGCCTTGAAGTCCCTTGCAAACCCTCCGGTATCGACGGTGAAATCGTGTTCAACGCGATAAACCACGCGAAAAATGTGAAGCCTGCGACTATCATGGTCAATCCCGTTATTTTTCCTGTAACCGACATCAAACCACCAATTTATTTCGCTTTTCCTACCGTTTAAAGTTTAATTATAGCTTGCCAAGCCACGCATGTTCATTATCTTTGCTTTGGCTGAATTCAATGTGCCTGAAACTCCCAATACGCTGACTATGACCCGCCGGTCGCCTATACGGCCGATTAGAGACAGTATTAACCTGATTTTTTCAACGAAAGAATGCGAACATTTTATGACACCCTTTTGCTGTTTCTGGTCCCACAGATCCTTCACTATCCATATGGAAGCCTTAGCAGAGCCGAGCTCCCCGATAAACGACATGGACGAATTCCAGAAAACGTTGACAAAATCCGGAAATTCGACTGCAGATTCGGAAATTATTTCAAACGATAAATATCTTTTCTTGCCTGCGATCATCGGCTTGAGGGTTTTTAATTTGTCATCCATCTGAAATCGTAACTCCCGGCATTACCCAATTTTGGCCCAACTTGTTGCGGTTAACGTCAATCCTGTTAGCCTCCAAAGACTTGAACGCATCTTCAAGTTCCATACCAATGCTCACACCGAATGCGGCAATTTCACGCGGCGCGCGCAGCTCCCATTTGGAATAAGCGCCCGATGTTATCGCGACCGGAAACCCGTATTTTTTCGCAAGCTTTATGTTCTGCCTCATATGAGCGATTATGTGGACGCGCGTTTTCCTGTACGAATTTAAGATCTGGCGAAAATTCAGTTCCACTGAAACATTATTATCAGCCGCAGATTTGGCCATAACCTGGTCGATGCCGGAATCGTTCCTCTGCGATTCCGGGTGGGATATTACATCCACCTGATTTGTTTCCACGGCGGCGCGGTTTATTTCCTGGTTTCCTCCGCGCACAATGACGATTTCCGTCTTTCTACGGAATGTGTCCAGCGCCTTGTGCAACGCGTTTATTGTGTCGGCTTTTATTTCAATAGCTTTGACGACGTCAAAATCCCCTTTTTTCAAATCGTCTACCATTTTTGCGTGGTTGTTGACGATTTCGTCAGAGTCCGGAAAACACGCCAGCGCAATGCCGCTCCATCCAAGCCTTTTCGCAAAATCAATAATATCCCCTGCCGAAGATTCACCGGACGGACTAACGTGGACGTGCAGGTCGTAGGTTCTCGTCATCTACCCACCTCTAAAAAGTGTGGGCTTGTAACTGGTATTTCTGCCGCTACGATTGGCTGGATGACACACAGCCTGCTAATATGGGATATACCCAGATTGGCGATGTTCCTGCTTGCGTTCAAATCAGCATTAAGTTGGAAGTCGCACTTCCTGCATTTGAACGAATTTCCATTCCTATTAGACCTCTCGGCATAACTACATTTCGAACACGTCTGGCTTGTATATCTTGGATCGATTTTCATTGTTGCCTTTCCCAATTCCTCCGCTTTGTATTTTATGAAATTACCCAATTGAGAATAACTCCAATTGCCCAACTTCTTATTGAATTTCTTTCCTTTGTTTCTTGAAAGTTTTTTAAGGTCTTCCAGAACGAAGCAGTCATAGTCCTTATTCGCTATCTGCCTGCTTATGCAATGGTTTACATCCCGCACAAACCGTTTCTCACGTCCGCTCAGTTTCTTTAAGTGTCTTTTTGCTGACGGAGTGCCTGCTGACTGAAGCTTTGATTTCAGGTATTGATATCTACCTTTGACGTTCTTCAGATGTTTCGAGTTGTAAAATTTATTATCGGAACAAACGGCCATATTGTTAATACCTCTGTCTACACCGAGAGCGGTTTTCGGCTCATTCAATTTTGTTTCTTTGTCGTAAATTAGGTTAAGCCACAGCTGGTTCTTTTTCAAAACTACCGTGCTTGCCTTGCATTTCCAGTTAATATATTTCCCGAAGTGTTCGGGAATGTCTACAACAACTTTTTTCCTTCCGTTGATGGTTGATAGGCTCGCCTTCCCGTCTTTGAAGGAAAATGTCCTTTTATCGAATCTTATGAATTTATTTTTTGGTATTGGTTTAACCTTCAACTTTACAGCTTTCAGGTTTTCGCAGGCGGCATCTCTTACTGTTTGTAATAATGCGCTTGGTAACTTTGGGTACATTTTACGCAATTCCCGATATGTTGCATCGTGTACCTTCTTTTTGTTTGATGTTCTTAATTCCATACCTTTCTCTGTACAGAAACGATACGCCTCAAAATATTGGTCTATCGTTTCTCTCATGTCATTGTCTGCTATTTTGATTTTTACTGTCCTGTTCATAGATCATACCTGTCCATAGAGCGTTCCTATCCAATCTAATTTTTGTTTGGCAGACTCTGATACATATCCCTTTCCTTTACACTGTTCCTATAATCCTATCTTATGGTTTTTCTTGCCTATCCCCATAATCATGGATACGACTGGGACAATAAATAAAAACATTCCATTTTTTGGGCTTCAAAAGAGCTTAAAACCGGTTTTTTCTGTTATCCAGATTCTATGCGATTTACAATTTCCTTCTGTCCGTCTTGTGGGCTGCTGCGGTTAAACCGCGTTCCGCACGCCCGCGTTGTGCGGCCACGCGATAAAGATTTTTATCAGCCTTTACGGAAGGGTTTTCCGGATCTATTAAAATGACTTCAAACCATTCATGCTTGCCGTCCTTGCAAACAAAATAAGAATTTAAGACTTCCATGTTCCTGAATACGTCAGACGCTTTTTCCTCAGCTATCCATCGCGCGCTTTTTCTCGGGTTGAAGAAACGTCCGGACTTGCTGGGACTGCGCCCCATTCTCGGTTTTACACGCTTACTGCCACCTTTCTTGATACGGACTCTTGCGATCACGAAACCGCTTTTTGCCCTGTATCCCAGCATGCGGGCCTTATCCAAACGGGTCGGCCTTTCGGCTTTTGAAACTGTTTCGCCCTTTCTCCACGAAATCATACGTTCTTTCATCAATTCGGGCATTTTTCGGTAAACTAAACGCAGGTTTTGATAGAATCCCATGGTATCAACCATTTTCTGTTAGTTGATGACTTATATAAGCTTTATTTTGAAAGCCGGCCTATATCTTAACTATGGTTTCCCAAAAGGCGGCGATCGGATTTCTTATGGTTTTATTAGGCGTCATAGCCTTGGGCGCAGAATACATTAAGAATTATGTTTCAATACCATTTGCAGATATTTGGCTGACTGCGCTGATCATAGTAATCGCAGGCACATTGCCTGCCTTGCTGATTGTTTTCGGCTCGATAATAATTTGGGGCGAACTCGAGGAAAAAAGGGCTGAAAGGGGCATTTCAAAGCTGGAAAGAAATCTTGCCAAACGAAAAAAGAAAAGATGATACTGCGATAATGCTTTAGTTTTCCGCTCTTACAAAAATCAAGTTTCTTACACCGGCTTTTAATATTTCATACCCAAACTAATTTTGCAGAGAATAGGCCGGGGAGCTAAGGGTTCCTTGTCACCGCAAACCCCTTTCAGGCGGGGCCGAAGCTCGAAGAAGGTGTGCGCTTTAACGCAAACCCGCGGATTTGACTGAGAAGTCCTGTCCTGTTGGGCCGTTCGGGCGGCGAACCTGGTCAGGCGCGGAAGCGAGCAGCCATAAACCGAGCGTGCGACGCTTACAGGGTAACGGGATGGAGAATAATCTTCGGACAATTTGCGCCTATTGCGAATATCGACTGAAGGCGCTTCTCTGCACTAATTTTAATTACCACCCACAAAATAATTTATGAAGCCCAAAAACACGCTGGTTTTCACTGCGTTAATCGTGTTATTCATTATTTTATTCAATAGTTCTCATGACGAAAGGCCCGCCAAAAAAATAATTGTACCGATTATCAACGAAAGCTATGCTACCATGTTAATACCCGCTGTAGATGAAAAGGGCGGAGGATTGACAACAAACCTTACTGTGGAAATCAGGCCAGGCAAAGGACGGTCGCTGGTCGATATAAACGACCTTTTTTTCTGGGTAGACACGCAAAGCTCGATACGCACGGCCAAGGATGTTGCCGAAAAATTTACGGGCACAGACATAAAAAACTATGACATAATCTATTCGATTGTCACGGACGCGTCTGCCGTGGAGGGGCCGTCGGCCGGGGCGGCGATTGCAATCACAACTATAGCTGCGCTGGAAAATAAGAAATTGCGCCATGACGCGATGATCACAGGAACGATAAACAAGGACGGCTCAATAGGCAAAGTAAGCGACATTTTACAGAAAGCCGCCGCTGCCAAAAGCGCTAACGCAACTCTTTTCTTGGTTCCTGCAGGCCAATCAACTCAGATAATAAGCGGATACGAAAAAATATGCAAAAGTTATGTCATTTCAGAGGTATGCTCATCACAATGGAAAACTATGAATGTCAACGTGGGAAAGGATGCAGGCATCGATGTTGTCGAAGTAAAAAACATAAACGATGCGATTGGATATATGGTGGTACAATGAAAATGCAATCTGATGAAATAAAGGATGTTATAACCGCCTCAATCGCGTTAATTTTCATTTTTTCGTACCCGGAATTTCTGTCCGACGCTTCGATACTCGCCGTGGCGGCGATTGCGATTTCGACAGGCTTTGTTCTCCATGAGCTTTCACACAGATTTATTGCAAATAAATTCGGGGTCGAAGCCCGATTCAGGATATGGAGGGACGGCCTGATAATGGCGCTCCTTTTGGCCGTGGTCACGAACGGAAGCTTTGTTTTCGCCGCGCCAGGCGCTGTCGTGATAAATAATTTCCGTTTTAGTTTTCACCACGGCATACGCCCATTGGGGAAGCGGGAATATGGAATAATTTCCGCAGCCGGCCCGGCAACAAACCTGGTGTTGGCGCTAATATTCCTGGCTATCCATTCTATTGTTCCGTCGAATGCGTTTGTATACGCGGCCAGCATTAACGTCTCCCTTGCCCTTTTCAACATGATACCGATACCGCCGTTGGACGGGTCCAAGGTCATTTCATGGAACCTTGGTGCCTGGGCCACGATCATCGGCTTGATAATCTTTTTCAGGTCATTTTTAATTTAACAAGCCAAATTGTTTCTTATGCCAAAACGTTTTCGGAAAAACGCATTGAGTGCCATGAATAATGGCCTAAATTCGCGCTCAAAACGTTTTTGGGAAATAGACGCGATGAGAGGCGCTGCCATTATTTTGATGATACTGTTCCACGCGGCTTTTGACTTACGGTATGCAGGATTGTACGAATTGAACGCGGGCTGGGTCTTCTGGTATCTGCTGCCGAGGATGATTGCAACAATATTCATTGTCCTGGTTGGTATCTCTGCGACGTTGAGCTATAACAGATCCAAAAAAGACGCTGTTGCCAGATTCACCAAGCGCGGGCTGTTAATATTTTCCTTTGGAATGGCCATAAGCTTGGCTACATACGTATTCTTTACCGAAGGCACGATACTTTTCGGCATACTGCATTTCATCGGGATTTCCTCCATAATATCCATCCCGTTCCTGACAAAGGTTTGCAGTGCAAACCTTGCACGGGAAACCGATGTTTCCCGTGAAATGCGCAGGAAAAACATTTTAATCGGCTTATTCGTAATAATCTCCGGTTTTTACCTGCAGACGATGACATTTGATTTTCCGTGGTTGTTGTGGCTCGGATTTATGCCGTCGAATTTCTACACCTATGACTATTTTCCAATATTTCCATGGTTCGGGTTCATTTTGCTCGGAATCTACCTCGGCAACAGGTTTTACACAAACGGTAAACGGGCATTTAGAATAAACGACCGGCCGGACGGATTATTAACATTTTTCGGCAGAAATTCGTTAATTATCTATCTGATACACCAGCCCCTGCTCGCTCTCATAATCTCCGTTGTACGTTAGATGCCAAAACCCAAGAAGCCGTATTTAGCCGCGATTTTCCCGCTGGCCGTTTTGATCAAGCATATTTTCCAATAATTTGGCCAAAACCGCCAGAAATCATCTCTTTTTTGGAAGTATCACGGTAACTTCCACGTTACCCTTCAATTTCAGTTTTACGCTGCCCAGACGCACGACAACACCGTTAAGATCGAAGTCCAATGCATTTTCCTTGTCCAAGAAAGACTCCAAGAACCCGATTGCCATCTCTTTTTCCTTATTGACCACATTATCGATCATTTTTTTGGAACTCTTACCCAGCAATTTCAACCAATCTACCCCTTTAAAATTGCTTTCGCCGCTTAAAAAAGATTTTTTTGCGCGCCCTTTTCCAAAAACTTTATTTATTTCCAAAATTTCACCAAAGAATTATTTTTTTTAGAAAAATGTAAATTCCGCTAAAATATTTTTTCCGGAAAAAATTTAACATCGCATAACTTTAAATTCATGGCAAATAAAATAATATCAGAAATGGAGAAAAAAAATCTGGCTTGGTTGAAAACAAAAAAACATTCCAATTCGAGTGAGCTAGTTGAAGGGAAAAAACAAAAAATGGTCGGTTCACACCTGATAGCAGAGCTGGTGGGCTGCAGTTTCGACATATTGAACGACGAAAAAAAAATAAAAGAAGCCATGTTAAACGCCTCGGCCGCAGCCAACTTTACCGTCCTCCAAGTCTCCATAAAAAAATTCAGCCCGCAGGGCGTAACGGCTTTGTTGCTGTTATCGGAGTCGCATTTCTCAGTGCACACATGGCCCGAGCTGGGTTACGCAGCCGTTGACATTTTTACTTGCAGCAAAACCTGCGATCCGGGCGAAGCTTTCAAAGTTCTTGTAAACTATCTCAAACCCAACAAGTATAGTACGAAAGAGATGACAAGGGGTCCAAATGGCGTTTGAAATAAAAAATTACGTTTCCGAGCTTCCTTTTTCGGATGAACCCAATTCATACGGCCATTTCATGAAAATAGATAAGATACTTTTCGACGGGAAATCGAGATACCAGAAGATGCTGGTTATAAACAATAAAAAATTCGGCAATGTGCTGATTTTGGACGGCTTTTTCCAGGTTTCCGAACTCGATGAATATCTTTACCATGAGCCTCTTGTGCAACCGGCCATGTTTTCACACCCAAACCCTAAAAATGTGCTTATTATCGGCGGAGGCGACGGGGGCGCACTGGAAGAAGTCTTAAAACACAAAACTGTTGAAAGGGCCGTCATGGTTGAACTGGACAAAGATGTAGTTGAAATTTCCAGAAAATACCTCAAATCCGTCTGCGGAAACGCGTTCTCGGACAAACGCACAGAAATAATTGTCGGCGACGGCAGGAAATTCGTGGAACATACAAAGGAAAAATTTGACGTGATCATAATAGATTTGACAGACCCGTTCGGGCCGTCGAAAATGTTATACACAAAGGAATTCTACAACGCAGTTGAAAAAGCTTTAACAAGCGGTGGCATCATAGCCTTGCACACGGAATCCCCGCTACTGGCTCCCAAAGCGTTCAACGTCATAATAAAGACCCTAAAATCGGTTTTCAAACACGTCAACGTCCACCTGGGGTTTGTTAACACGTACGCGACTACCTGGTCGTTTGCAAATGCCTCGAATTCGATCGATGTGAAAAGATTAAATCCTTACGACATGAAAAAAAGATATAAAAAACGCGGTGTTACAGGCCTAAAATATTATGCGCCGGAGTTTTATCCAAACGCGTTTGAAATCACAAACCAGACAAAACAATTGCTGGAAAAAAATGCAAAAATATCAACTGACAAGGATCCGCTAGATATAGACGCGGACGTTAAGGCGGTTTAGATGAATACGGGAACGATACTTATCATCGGTGCGGGAGGCGTCGGCAGCGTGGTTGCGCACAAATGCGCACTAAACCCCGGTATCTTTAAAAAAATACACTTGGCCAGCCGCAGTTTGGATAAACCAAATGCTATCAAGGCTGAAATCAAGAAACGGTGGGGCGTCGATATTGAAACGCACGCCGTGGATGCGGACAAAGTGCCGGAAATCGTCTCATTAATCCGGAAAGTAAATCCGGATGTTTTAATCAACGTCGCATTGCCGTACCAGGATCTAACCATAATGGATGCGTGCCTGGAGACGGGCGTAAATTACATAGACACTGCGAATTATGAACCGATTGACGAAGCTCACTTCGAATACAGCTGGCAATGGGCCTACCAGGACAAGTTCAAGAATAAAGGCATAATGGCAATACTAGGCGCGGGTTTTGACCCAGGTGTCTCAAACATGTACTGCGCCTACATACTCAAGAAATTTTATGACAAGATCAGATTTGTCGATATACTCGATGCGAATGCCGGCAACCATGGCCACACTTTTGCGACCAATTTCAACCCTGAAATAAACATACGCGAAGTGACCCAAATTGTCCGCCATTGGGAGAATGGGAAATGGGTTGAAACTCCGGCCATAATTGATCCCAAGAGCATCCACTTCACGTTTAACTATCCGATCGCAGGCCCGAAGGACAGTTATTTGCTCTACCATGAGGAGTTAGAGTCATTGGTAAAAAACCTGCCCGGACTTGAACGCATAAGGTTCTGGATGACATTCTCAGAAAATTACCTTACACACCTCCGGGTGATGCAGAATATTGGGATAACTAGGATAGACGAAGTCGAATTTGAGGGAAATAAAATCGTTCCGATAAAATTTTTAAAGGCCCTTTTGCCGAATCCGGCGTCTCTTGCAACCAATTACACGGGAAAAACTGTCATTGGTTGCATAGTTACAGGGGTAAAGGACGGCATAGAGAGCACGAAATACATCTACAATGTCTGCGACCATGCGGAATGCTTCAAGGAAGTGGGGTCGCAGGCCATTTCGTATACGGCAGGCGTCCCGCCGGTCGCAGCTGCGATCATGCTGATGAAAGGAATTTGGAATGGCGCAGGCGTGTTTAACATGGAACAGCTTGATCCCGAACCTTTCCTGGAAGAAGTGTCAAGGAACGGATTGCCTTTCGAAGTCGTTGATTATGACCCGCTTCCGGACAAAATTTAAGATGACAGATGACGTATTCGAGCCTTACTGGGAAAAAGACGGAGCGAAGCTTTTTTCTTCTTTTGACCCGTCCACGATAAAAACACCAGCTTACGTAATAGACTTGAAAATCCTTGAAAACAACCTTAAAATCCTTTCAGAAATAAAAAAAAGGACCGGTGCAAAAATACTTCTTGCGCTAAAAAGTTTTTCGATGTTTAGCACATTCCCATTAATCAGAAAATATCTGGACGGCGTGTGCGCAAGTTCTGTCAATGAGGCGCGCCTCGGAAAGGAAAAATTCGGAAAACAAGTGCATACGTTCGCGCCGGCTTACAGCGACGAAGATATTCAAGGGCATTTAAAATATTCCGACCATATGATTTTCAATTCTTTTAACATGCTGGACCGCTACAAAAAAACCATCCAAAACAAAAACCGCAATATCGAAATTGGGATACGCATCAATCCGGAATCCAGAGGCGCAGAAACGGATCTATACAATCCGTGCGCCCCGTGCTCAAGGATGGGTGTGACGATCGGCGAGTTTGAACCGGATAAACTTGACGAAATCGACGGTTTGCATTTCCACGCGTTATGCGAACAGGGCGCAGAAGACCTGGCAAATGTGCTTGATAACGTGGAGAAAAAATTCGGGCCGTACATTTCAAAAATGAAATGGGTAAATTTCGGGGGCGGACACCATATTACTAGAAGCGGCTATGACGTGGATTTGCTTTGCAAGCTGATAATAGATTTCAAGAAAAAATACGGCGTTGACGTAATACTTGAGCCCGGAGAGGCTGTTGCGTTAAACGCGGGCGTTTTAGTCGCTTCTGTCCTGGATGTCATAAAAAATGACATGGATATCGCGATTTTGGATTCTAGCGCAGAGGCGCACATGCCCGACGTATTGGCAATGCCTTACAGGCCCACGATAATAGGGACTGCGAAACCCAACGAAAAAAAATACACGTACCGCATCGGGGGCGTAACATGTTTGTCCGGCGATATAATCGGCGACTATTCATTCGATAATCCGCTTCACGTGGGAAGCAAACTTGTCTTTGCCAACCAGGCCATTTACACTATGGTCAAGAATACCACATTCAACGGTATTCGGTTGCCGGACATTGTCACGCGCGATAAGGACGGAAAATTAAAATTGGTCAAGCAGTTCGGTTACGAAGATTTTGAACGCAGGCTGTCGTGATAAAAAATTATCTTTCCATGCACGCCTTTACGAATCCTACGAAAAGCGGGTTCGGCTGCGTCAATCTGGATGTGAATTCCGGATGGAACTGGGTACCGAGGAAAAATTTTAATTTTGGGAGTTCTCCAATTTGCTTTATCCTATTGTCAGGCGTCGAACCTGACAAAATAAAACCGTTTTTCTCCAGAGTCTCTACGTATTGCGGGGATATCTCGTATCGATGGCGGAAACGCTCCATTACGCGGTCCTTGCCGTAGAGCTTGCTTGCAAGAGTGCCGTTTTTAATATTGACCGGCTGGCCGCCCAACCGCATAGTCGCGCCGTAATTTTTACCCTCAATTATTTTTTTCTGCTCGGGCAAAATATCTATGACCGGGTATGCCGTACTAGGATTGATTTCGGTGCTATTGGCCCCCTTTAACCCGCAAACGTTCCTGGCAAATTCTATGACAGCCAATTGCAGGCCATAACATAGGCCAAGGAAAGGAATGTTATTTTCGCGCGCGTATTTTATTGCGGCTATCTTTCCTTCAACTCCGCTGCTACCGAAGCCGCCGGGAATTATTATACCGTCCAACCCGTTCAACTCGCTTAATTTGGCGGGATTTTTTTCGAAATCCTTTGAATCCATCCAGATTATTTCAGGTTTCGCCCCGTTCCATGCTGCGGCATGACGAACAGCCTCGATCACAGATATGTAAGAATCCGCGAGTTTGAAAGAGCCTATATCAAAATATTTGCCGATTATCCCTATTTTCACGCTCTTCGAAGCGCTTTTCATTTTTTCCACGGCCCGCTTCCAATCTTCCATGTCGCTGTTTTTTGCCTTCATTCCGAATTTTTCCAAAATTTTTTCACCAAATTTCTGCTCCTCGAAAATCAGGGGCAATTCATAAACATTTTCAACGTCCGGATTAGAAATTATGCCATTGTCATGGACATTGCAAAACATGGCTATTTTTTCCTTGCGAACATCATCGACGGGCTGTTCTGACCTACAAACTATAAAATCCGGTATTATGCCCGTCTGCATCAGCGCACGGACGGAATGCTGCAAAGGCTTCGATTTCATTTCGCCCAAATGATGAAGCACGGGCAAAAAGCCGACGTGAACGAAAACCGCATTCTCTCCGTCGAATTTTATCTGGCGTGCGGCCTCCAAAAAAAGTATGTTCTGGTAATCGCCAACAACACCGCCAATTTCGACTAAAACGAAATCAGCCTTTGTTTTCTCCGCCGCATTCCTTATCCTCCTTTTTATCTCATCCGGTATGTGCGGTATGACTTCGACGGTCTTGCCCAAGAAATCCCCGCGCCTTTCCTTTTCGATGACTTCACGATAAACCTGGCCTGTTGTGATGTTATGCTCTTTGCTTATCGTAATATCGAGAAACCTTTCGTAATGTCCCAAGTCCTGGTCTATCTCGCCGCCGTCTTCTGTTACCCACACTTCGCCGTGTTCCGTCGGACGCAAAGTGCCGGCGTCGACATTTATGTAAGGGTCTATCTTGACAGCAGTCACGCTAAAACCTTTTGACTCCAGCACGCGCCCGAGCGATGCTGTAGTGATGCCTTTTCCAAGCCCGCTCACCACACCGCCCGTCACAAAAATATAATTGGTCATAAATACCATTGAACACTTTGTGAAAGCTTAAATAAATCGAGCTTTCATATAACTCTTCTATAGCCCGTTTATTTTGCTCTCTTTTTTGCCGATAGAATTATTTAATACAAGGCTAACCGAATGATTAGTTAACATGTATGAAATAATCGTCGGCCGCAGCCAAGATGATATGAAAAAATACGGCGCTCTCGGAACGGCGTATATCGGAAAACATATAGTCGGATTGGGCGAGGACGCCCACATGACCAGCAAGATACTTCTCGATCTCGTAAGACCTCATGTAATGCTGATATGCGGCAAACGCGGGACAGGAAAATCTTATAGTTTGGGCGTGATCGCGGAGGAAATAGCTGCGTTGCCGGAAGATTTGAGGAAAAACCTGGCCGTGATAATTATCGATCCAATGGGCATCTACTGGTCGATGAAGAATCCTAACGAAAAAGATTCTGAACTTTTGCGCAAGTGGGAATTAAAACCAAAAGGCGTAGATATCAACCTGTTCATACCTGCAGGCAAGGCCAAAGAATATGAAATGTCGGGCATACTGTGGGACAACACAATATCACTGCCGGCGGGCGAATTTTCGGCGGAGGACTGGGCGCTAACTTTCAAAATAGAACCTTTTGGCGACGAAGGCATCCTTTTAGGAAGGGTTATTAAACTGCTAAAGGAGCGGGAAAATGCGTACAACATCAAGGACGTAATTGACGAAATAGAGTCGGACAACAGGGCTGACCAGAAGCATAAAGACGCGTTGAAAGGTTTGTTCGAAAATGCCGATTCGTGGGGAATATTCGGAAAGGAAAAAATATCACTCAACGAAATGCTTAAACCTGGCTCTATATCGGTCATAGACATCTCCCACTACGACGGGTGGGCCGTCAAAAATTTGTTCGTCAGCCTTGTATCAAAGAAGATATACCAGGCCCGCCTGCTGGCAAGGAAAGAAGAAGAAGCCAAATCCATGGTGGGTGAGGACAAATCCGAATTACCCATGATCTGGCTAATGATGGATGAGGCGCACCAATTCTTACCAAATGACTCCAAAACGACTTCGTCGGAAGCCTTGCTAACCCTTGTAAAACTGGGCCGTGAACCGGGCATTTCCACGATGTTCGTCACTCAGCAACCGTACAAACTACATCCGGATGCATTGTCGCAGACGGATGTCGTTTTGTCGCACAGGTTAACTTCACAGCAGGATGTTAAAGCTCTAGAAACCGTCATGCAGACCTACCTTCTTAACAACATACAGAAAAGCCTGGATGAATTGCCAAGATGGAAAGGTACCGCTATAATGCTGGACGACAATTCCGAAAAATTATACGGCATGGTCGTCCGCCCGCGCGCGAGCTGGCACGCTGGCGGGAGCCCGATAGCTATCAAGGAACAAAAGG
>CAYZCD010000006.1:24158-31900 GCA_964476825.1 uncultured archaeon | reverse complement strand
AAATGATACAGAAATCCGGCCAGATCAGTGTGCCTGTCCTTGATATCAACGGCGAAATTGTTGTCGGATGGAACCCAAGGGTTGTCAATGACATTGGCAAGCTGAAGAAATGAATCCCAGGAAATTATATTTTCCAAATTAGAAATTTTTTTGTATTAATTTTACATGTTGTTTACCGTTTCGGTTCCTTTATCCCTTAAAACGTAATCGTCGGTATTATCCGAGAAAAACCTGTGTTCAACGTAACCTTCAAAAACCAATTTTTTTAAAATCGGTTTCAATTTGTTTTCTTCTATCTGGGTAGCGTTTGACAAGAATTTTAGGCTAACCCCGACTTTATCCGCGGCTGTTTTGTCGCCGCCTTCCATTATCGAAGTCAGTATGTCAATTTCCTCTTCCGTAAGTTCAGAAACCATAAAACATAATCATTGTTCAGCCTATATAACCTGCATTTCCGCTGTCAAAGTTGTCGACCAGTTCTATAGTCGTGCGTTTCGCGGGTTTCCACCCCATGCTCGCGTAAAATATCTCTGGAAAAACTTTGTTGAAGTCTTTCGATATTATCGTTACAGGGTGGTTGCGACCGAACGCCCTTTCAGCGATTAACGCGGTTAGGATGCGGTTTTGCTCCTCGTCTAATACACCGAGCGAATGCAGATACTCGTGCAATAAAAGATGGAAGCAGTATTCGTTAAATAATTCAGGGCGCAATGTCCTAACAGCTTCCATCGGGGTTTTATTGATGATTATGAAATTCGAGCTAACAGGATAAAATGCGCCGATAAACGATCCGGGCTGACCGCCTAAATCTGAAATACCGAGCATTAATCCCGGACGATCCGCTCCTGTCATGTCGCGAACGACTTTTTTTACTATTTCAAAAATTTCCGGCAAATGAGACGCTTCGCCGAGCATTTCCGAATAATTCATGCCACCATTCTTCCTTTAACCGGATGTATGGTTGCGCCCGTATTTAAATGTATCGTATGTACGATACCTATACCATCATAAATGTCAAAATTGTTCTTGAGTGATGCACAAATATCGAGAGCCGCAGAAGCCGCGACAAAAGAATTGAAATTATTTCTTCACCTGAACGCATTCATTTTTGACGCATTTTATTTCCAGGTTGCCTGCAAAACCGGAACAAAAATCGGGGCATTGTTTCGCAGCGACGTAATTTTTATTCCCGTAAAAACACTGCAGCGTGCGGATATTCGTCCCGCATGCACAATCCGCGTCAACCGAGCAGGATTTTTCATTGTCCAGCGTTTTCTGCCCGTAAATTATAACTGCAAAAGAAATCACAGAAACAAAAACCATTAAAATGAACGTGGCGTTTTTTCTTAATTTCATACCACTGTTTCGCATATCTGCCAATTAAACAACCCCGAAAAGGGTTTAAAAGGTTTACGGACTTCTTATTTTCATGGTAAAATCCGACATGCTAATTGCTCGGCGGGTACACGAACTTCTCGAAGAAGCGGACGTGCTGATGGGGCTGGAATCCACAGTCCGCGAAGCCCGCCCGCCATATTTGCGCCCGGTACTTATAGAAAATTACATAAAAGCCAACGGACACAGATTAAAACTTTTTAGGCTGGAAAGGATGGAAGCTCTCGGGCGTGCATTCTCGCAAAGGTCTAAAAATGTGGCCGGAATACCCGCAGGCGAATCATTTGATTTCACTTTAGGCGTCAGGCGGCCGCCGCATTCAGCCGTATTGAAAAGGCCGTACACAATAGAGTTGCAAATACCTTCAACAGCGTATGAGAGATTTTGCGACACAATCGGGTTGGGTGAATATCGCTCTTCCGAAGGGCTCTGTCCGGCGCCAGACACGCTGCGATCCGGTGCAAGGCCGCTGATAGGCGGATCCGTCACAATAGTCAGGTACGATTATACAACCGTGTCAATGCACATCATGGAAAGGATGGCACAAAACGATTGTGTCATGTATCCGGGGGAAATTGGAATAATGCAGCATGGCGCGCCTGCATCAATATTAACAATGAACACACCAGATCCCGTCACGCAAAGGCATGAAGAAATTCACTCGGCACAAAACTTGATGTGCGGGGTCGAAGCATACACAACCTCCCAGGGATCGCTGAAAACAAGTTTAATGCACGAAGAATCTGCCACCATCATCTCACGATCCGAACGCTCGATGGAACCCCATGGCGAACCGTTCCTTCACACCTCATTTTATGCGGGCACGGGAACAAAATACGGAGATTTCCGAACTCTGGTAGAAAAAATTTATCCCAATCGCGGAAGGGCGAAACAGATAACGGAACAAAGACGGGCAAATTCTTATGCGACAAGCAGGTTTTATCAGGACGCCGACCCACGGTTGAAAAAATTGGCGGGTTGGATGTTCCATTTCATTGGCTTCGGCGAAGTCCCTGAAGTTTTAGCGATGGCAAAAAAGGTTTACGAGACGTCCTAAAGCCGCGGCAGTATTTTAGATATTCTCATATCGTAAAATATTATCATCGCCATCGAATACGCCATGTTAATCGTAACTAAAGACAGCCACAGGTAAGGTCCGATAACGCCGATTTGCATATATTTCATCCCTATTTGCGGCAGAAAACCGGAAATAAGTGAAAAATTAAGTATGGACATCAGCAGGAAATCGGGTAAAGCTTTTCCCGACAAATATCTGTAGAAACAATAAATTCCCGTGATAACCAGCAACGCGGACAGAAAAGCCAGCGCAGCAACCCCGTAAGAAAGAAGTCCGACGGAAAGCGTAAAGAAGGTTATTATCACTATCGAAACCGAAAAAGTGGCCCAAGCATGCAGTTGCTCCAGCTTGTCCATACTAAGATTTTCTAAAAACGAACAGTTAAAGATTTCTTTTATAAGTCAACTAGGATTTCTAATATCATGATCAAGGCTGTAATCTTCGATTTGGACAACACATTGATGGATTTCATGTCCACAAAAATGGCCAGCTGCGACGCTGCTATAGACGCAATGAAAAAAGCGGGCCTGAAAACGCCAAAAAACCGGGCAAGCAAAATACTATTTTCCCTGTATTGGAAAAGGGGGATTGAACACCAGACAATATTCCAGATATTTCTGAAAAAAATCCTCGGAAAAATAGATTACAAAATCATGGCCGCCGGCATAGTCGCATACAGGAGGACTAAAAACAACGTGTTGAAGACTTATCCCAACGTAAAAAATGTACTCAAAAAACTGCACGGGAATTACAGGCTCGCCATACTCTCCGATGCGCCGGTCCTGCAGGCATGGACACGCCTGGTTGAAATGGGACTGGAAAACTTTTTCGACGTGATCGTAACTTATGACGACACAAAAAAACACAAGCCCCACACGAAGCCGTTCATTGCCGTATTAAAAAAACTCGGAGTCAAAAACTTTGAAGCCGTAATGGTCGGCGACAGCGTGATGCGCGACGTCAAAGGCGCGAAAAGGCTTGGAATTAAAACCGTATTGGCGTCCTACGGAAATGTCAACCATAAAAAACCAAATATCAAACCGGACGCGGAAATCGGAAACATAAACGAATTGCCTGCTGCGCTGGAAAAATTGCGCAAAAACGCTTATTAATCAATTTATTCATTTGATCACAATGGAAAACATCAAGGAACGCTCGCTTAAAATTCACATGGAAAATAAAGGTAAGCTTTCTGTAACCAACAAGATTGACGCGCGAACCAAGGAAGATTTAGCTTTGCTATACACGCCGGGCGTGGCAGAAGTTTCGCGCGCGATAGCGGAAAACAAAAGCAAAGTTTACGATTACACCATCAAAGGCAACGCAGTAGCGGTCGTTTCAGACGGCACACGCGTCCTCGGTTTAGGGGACATAGGGCCCGAAGCTGCGCTTCCTGTCATGGAAGGCAAATGTTTATTGTTCAAAAAATTGGCCAACGTTGATGCATTTCCAATCTGCCTAAATACGAAAGATGAAAATGAAATAGTGCAAATCGTAAAAAATATCGCGCCGGTTTTCGGCGGAATAAATTTGGAGGACATCAGCTCGCCGAAGGTTTTCAACATTGAACAAAGGCTGAAAAAAGAACTCGACATCCCCGTATTCCACGACGACAACCACGGCACAGGGATAGTCATCATGGGTGCATTCCTAAATGCAATAAAACTTGTTGGAAAAAATATTGCCCAGATAAAATTGGTCATCAACGGCGCCGGCTCTGCGGGTATATCCGTCGCACGCATGGCCGCGCGGATGGGCGTCGGTGAAATAATAGTATGCGACTCCAAAGGCGCGGTCTTCGACGGCCGCGAAGATATTAAAAACACATACAAGGAAGAAATCGCAAAAACGACGAACAGAAAAAAGCTTTCCGGTTCTTTATCCGATGTTGTAATTAACTCTGACGTTCTTATCGGCGTGTCTGCGGCAAACGCTTTCAAGCCGGAGATGATAAAATCGATGGCTCGCGATGCTATCGTGTTCGCATTGGCAAACCCGACTCCGGAGATTATGCCGCCGGATGCGAAAAGGGCCGGCGCGAAAATAGTCGCAACGGGCCGCTCGGATTTCCCGAACCAGGTTAACAATTCGCTGGCATTTCCCGGTGTTTTTCGAGGGACATTGGACGTGAGGGCCAGCGAAATCAACGAAGAGATGAAAACCGCGGCTGCAAACGCAATCGCGGACATAATCAAAGACCCCACTTACGATAAAATACTGCCGGATGCGCTGGACTGCCGCATAGCTCCGGCGGTCGCGAAGGCCGTGGCTTATGCAGCCATAAAATCCGGCGTGGCCCGCAAGAAAATGGATCCGGAGGAAATAGAAAGGCAGGCCATAAAAATGGTTTGCTGAAAAATTATTTAGGGTATTTCAAAACAACCGTAAGTTCACCGTCGACTGCGCCTTCAGCCAGGGAAAAATCCAATTTGAACAAATGGTTTTTTCCATGCTTCCTTATCTCATTTACTGCAAACTCACCATAAAACGGCTCTGAGATGCCGGCACTTCTTCTGAATCTTTTTCTCGACTCAGCTATTACAACACGTTCTTTGATGTCGGCCATAAAATCGTCAAAAGCGATCCCATTGAAATTTTCGACCCTGCCGTAATCAACGTGGTTTGCAAAAAACGCCTGCCCCCACTGGTTAACGCACGTTTGCGCAGCCACTTCTGTTAGGTGATTAACACCGCCCATGTATTCTGTGCCTCGTACATGGAAAAGACCCCTTCCAGTAGTGTAATACTCCCAAGCTTCGATCAAATATCTTAATTCCGGCTTGTACAGACCGACAACCCGCTCGATTCTGTTGTTTGCAATTTTCATAAAAAATAAGAATGCAGTTAAAACTTAAATATCGATCTTAATGTCCGATGTTTTCGCTGCGGACTTGCGTAAACACAGCTGTAACGGTCTCCCATTGACCAAAGTTATTTAAAGGGAACCTGTCATGTAATTAATTATTAAGAATTCTGTGGATGTTATGGCAAAAAATAAAAAAATTTCAACGAAAAAAACCGCGAAAACCCGCGTCAAAAAAACAAGTTCCGCCTTTCCAAAAATGTTGAGAGACGCCAAAACGCTCGCGGAAATATTTGAACTGGTAAAAGACGGCGTTTACGACACTATGGGCCACAAAAGGCCCGGGCTCATGCTCGGCCTAACAGAAATACAGGCTGACCAGAAAAAACTTATCGGCGGTTTCCATCCGTTGGGCTCAAATTTCATAATAATCAACAAGGCCCCGCTAAGGAAAATAATGGAAAAAAACAAGAAACTGTACCAGCCGTACGTTTTTCACATGCTTTTGAGGGAGTACATGCATTCATTTGGGATAATGGACGAAACCCTTCTTAGACAGAGCGTAAAGAACGTCAGCGAAAAACTGTTCGGTAAACAGCACATGGTCACGGCATTATCCACAAGGTTTAACAAGTATTTTCCCAACGTGATCTATTCCAGTCCCGAAGAATATATTAAACAGGAAAATTCAGGCATAGAAATGGTTGACGATTTTGACAGTTCAAGCGCTTCTTATCTGCGTTAACCGCTTGTAAAGTAACCTGGTATGGAATCACGATATTCTATTAACGCGCCAAGCAACTCGCCTATCTTTTTGTTCATTTCGTCAAAGCCAACCAATCTTGCTATCCGCATGGCCAATGATATCACCTTGGCTTTATTTATACCGGTGATGATGGCACAAATAAAAACCAGCCATCCTATTTGATATTATGTTAACCGTTGCTAACATATTCATATTACCCCAAAAATCCGTTTTACCGCAGATGAATTACACCGAATCGGACATGGAAAAAGATCCGGCTTATCAAAGAATCATCCGTATAATAGAAAAGAACCTGTTCGACGCTTCCAGGAGGAAATTAAAAAAATGCGACATCTCCGTGGACGCAGAGACCCATAAAATACCCGCGCTGAAAAGGCTGCTGGAAAAAAAGGGCTATAACGTTTTTGTGCAGGGCGTCTATGTCTGAAAGCCGGATTTACCAGGTAAAAGTCAATTTCGGCCACGAAGATCTGGTTGTAGACGGAAATGAAATAAAAATTTCCGTAGAATCAAGTCCCGAAAACAACAAAGCCAACATCGAAATAATAAAACGGCTGGCAAAACATTTCAGCGTCGGTCAAAGAAACATCAGGATACTCAGGGGCGCGGCATCGAAGAAAAAAATCATAGAAATATTGAAATAATTTAATTTTAGCCTACGATTACTCTGACTAAGCGCATATCGCAGACGAATCGACAACGCCGTTTCTCGTGCCGGTTTTAACAGAAACCTGTCCCGAACAAGCGGTCGTCGTAGCGCAGCCAGCCCCGCATCCCTGCGCATTAATGATTACGCCAGCCTGTCCCGGGGTTATGCTTAACACGGATTTCGTGCATTCCACGCCGTTTATCTGCGCAACTATCACGTCGCTGTCTGTTATCGTTGAAGTTGATCCGATATTGACTACGCGCACTGTTACTAAACCGTTTTTACAGGTTGCTCCGCCGGGCGGGATTGAAACCGCCTTTTCCGTTTGTGTGCTGAACAGTCCCGAAGACCAGCCGTAAAACAAGCCGACAACGCCTACGGTTATGAGAATTAACATTACTAACGCGATTACAGGTGTTATGCCCTTAACCATAATAGAAATTATAGATTAGGCAATATAAAGATGTCGTCTATTGACGTTGCAACGGAAAATAAAATTTACAAGCCTATTTATTGTTTAAAATACTACTGGTAACCATGAAAATGCGCGACCCCATTGCCGTGTGTGCCTTTTGCACAAAACCCGGCGGCCAGACACCGATAGAATGGGTCTGCCCGAAATGCATGAAAGCCAAGAAAGAGAGTTCAATATACTGGAGCGGTGAAACACCATTAACAGATTGCTGCAACGCCCGCGCAAGGATGACAAAATGGGAATGCCAATTCTGCAACAAGCTTAACGATTACAAAGACGCGGACGTAAAACCGGTAAAGATTGAAAAAAAGCCTTTCAGCGGCGCAAATTATAAAGGCAGGGAAGACAGCCTGTCAAAAGTGATGCAAGGGACAGAATTTCTTAAAAAACTCAAAAAACCCGCCAAACCGTGATTTTTAAGTAACGTCTATAAAATAACTATATGCAAACCGCGCAAAAACTGCTGGTTCCGCTTCTGATGTCGTTTATTCTAATAACGTCGCTCGTCGCCGCACAAACCAACGAAACCACGACCACTACTACAACCACTTCCACGACCACTACAGAACAAACAAC
>CAYZCD010000006.1:0-24148 GCA_964476825.1 uncultured archaeon | reverse complement strand
ACACCCGCGCCGACTACGACTACTACAACCTCGACGACTACAACAGCGCCTACTACGACAACCTCTACGACTGCGCCGACGACCACCACTTCTTCTACCACGACAACTACACAAACCCCGATAACATGCCAGGAATTTTTTACCTGCGCAAACGGTTCGCATAACAGCGGATGTTCCTACGAACAGGCGTGCGGGACAAATTCTACAACCACGACCTCAACGACAACGACTACAACCACATCCGTTACAAGTACAATTCCACAAGTCTGTACGCAAGATGTGAAACAATGTTCCGACAGCAGTTTCGTTGCACGAAACCCAAACAACAAATGCGAATTCAACAACTGCCCGGAAATAAAAGAATACAGGCCCCCTAAGATATCGAGTTTTGTAATGTCTCCGGAAAAAGTCCAGAAAAACAATTACGTTAAATTTTACTGCATGGTGGAAGGTAGTGACCCGTTAGAAACAGGAATAAAAGTGATATCCCCGTCGGGTGCGATCCTTCAAAGCCTGACAGACGCGCAAAGTGTAAAATTAATTAACGCAACCGAAGAAGGCGTTTACACTGCAACATGCGGCGCGGCCGATAAACATGGAAACACCGCCACCAGCACAAAATCGTTCGTTGTGCATCCGCCATCAACCCGCCAAGCGTGTCCGGGCGAATGCTGCACGTTCGAGGATAAATTTGAGGACAAATTTTGCTCAGCGGGCTTGAAATGCGAAAATCGCGCATGCCAAAAAATTGAAGCTCACAATGAAACCGCCCGGGAAATTCCCGGAGTTACAACAATAGGACAAATATTGGCAGCCCCGAAAAGTTTCGAAAATGCAGCTGTAAAAATAGCGGGGGTACTCGAAAAGGGAAAATGCAACGCCGCTACGGCTGTCCCCGTAAGCACACCCGGGGTACGCACGAACACACAATTAACTAAAGAAATCGTGACAGGCAAGCTGACCGCAACCGCACCGATAACGGCTGCCCAGCCCGCCAAAGACCCGGAAAAGTGTTTCCCGTTCTACATTAACGACGGGACCGGCCGCATCGGCTTAATAGGTTTCGGAGGTAATGCAAACATCCAAAAAATTGAATTAAAAGGTGTCGTGAAAACATACGAAATTTCAGGAAACGTTGTCCCGCTGATAAAGGTCGAAGGTCGTTCCGAGTCGGCTCAAATCGGTGAAGATTCTGCAACACAGGTAATGCCGGTGTTTGTGGCATCCTACGACGCGACGAACAAGAAAACAGAAGAATGTTTCAAACAAATACGAAAATACGCGATACGACTCACCCACAACAAAGAGGTGCAAAAAGTCGTAAGCGACAAAGACGACCTTTGGAATTATTTGGACCAGAATTATCAGGATAATATAGCAAATGTTTCAAAAGTCTGCGGAGAGGAGCCGGAAATAGTCACGGATTATCTTTCGCGCGCAATACAGAACGAGATTTCAAAGAACACCCAATACGGGTCGCAAAACCAGATAGCAACTTTGTCGCCAGCTCCGGAATCCAATGTTGTACCATTGATAATCGTAATGCGGGACGTATCCAACTCACATCTCGAAGACTTGAGAAAATTGTCCGGCTTGGAATTGGCGGGCTCGTTGTCCGTAGAACCTCTGGACAAATTGACAATCGTAAAGATGCCCGCGTTAAAGGACAACGTAGACAAGATACGCAAGCTGGAATTCGTCGAGGACGTGAAAGTCAATTCAATCATTGTATTGTCCGGCGGCGATGTGAACAAGACCTATACCGTACAGGCGCCTGGGAATCTGGAATCTTCAAAGGATGAAATCCTGAAAAAATTGGAAGTTATAAAATCACTGTCTTCAAAAGACGATGACCAGGCATCGCTATCCGCAATGCAGGATTCGATAATACAGTCAAGCGATTCGCTGCAAAGCTTCGACAACCAGACAAAGCAGCGCGGATTTGCATACACCGCCGCATGGTTGATAGGCGCGGTCGCCGGACAGGAAAAAAACGACTCCGATTTCTTGAACAGCCAGGCATCCCAACTTGAAAACACGATAAAAACATTGGAAACGGTTGCATCGAATACCGATGACATAACAATCAAAACGAACCTGCAGGACCAGACCAATCTTCTGAAATCACAGGCCGAAAACCTCAGGAAAGAGGCGGAAACAAAAAGCAAAAACGCCGGCGGCATACTGGCCTTGATCAAAAACATGCTCGGCGGTTGACCATGAAAAAACACGCCGAGGTTTTGTCGCCGAGGCTCTTTTTCGCTGCGATGGTTTGTATCGCAATGGCTTTCTACTGGAAATTTAAACTGGCATCACTGCTGGCAATTTGGATCGGCGCTTATCTCTACACGCAAAAAGAAGATCACGAACGGTCAAGACATTACGCCTACATAACATTATTTCTTGCTATATTGTCGCTGGTTTACTCGTTTTTCTAGGCCGTTGTAATTTTTCAACAGATTTGACATAATACAATAAATTTACAGCCCGAATGGGGCGCAGCTTTATATACAACCCGCCTCACTTATCTAATTTGGGCAAGCTGGCGAAGGCTGCTTGTAGCAAATTGAAACAGATGCATACAAAATAGCATCTGTTTTAGTTCGCAGCAAAGGAAACTCCGCCCATCTATTCACTATCCTTGTGAGGAAAAGTGAAAGCGTTCCGGTGATAGCCGGCGGCCGAGAGGCTGGTAAAAGGTATCAGAAACGGACCAGCGCATTCAAGCTGACCAAAAATCAGCAACGAAGGACGCAGATCGTCGGTAAAACGGCGAAATGTCGACATAGGAAATATCAATTTCCTATGCACGGTTTGCAAGGCAAATCGTTGAGTTGGATGCGTTTGGATGAAACGGATCTTATAAAACGCGGATGCAAGTTCGAGAGGCCGAAACAGATTGTTACAAAATACAATCTGTTTCAGTCGGCAGAACGCTCAGACGAATGCCTCGGATGCCGGATGCGTGAACGCTAGTTCAGCGGTAAGCCGAAACGTGTGCATGCAAAATGGCACATGTTTTAGTTGCTGCAACGCGTTGCAGGCACTTCCAAACAGAAGGCGGGTTACGTCCAGCATGCCCCTAGCACTTTTTAAGCCTAACCGCTATAATTAATAGAAACTGATGCATGCAAAATAGCATCAGTTTTAGTTGCAAGTGATACTATGGCAGAAGAAAACAAGACGTTGCCGATGTCTTCGGCGGGCATAATGGCATCAACGGAAGAAGCTTCAGTGGGCATAAAATTAAAGCCGGAACACGTCACGGCTGCCATATTGGTACTGGTAATCGTCGAACTTCTCCTTCCGCTAATAATCCAATAGGTGTAAAAAAATGAAATTCAACGAAAAATTTGTGATGATTTTAACTAAACCGGACAAATTTTTTGATAAGATAAAATCGGAAAAGAAAATAAAAGACGCCTTTTCTTTCCTGTTAACAGTTTCTCTGGTCTACCTGGTCGCAACCGTCTTCTTGATAATAACAGGGCCGTTAGCCTCGTTGGGATTGGTCGGAATCGCATCGGTCTCATTGTTCACATGGGCCATGAGCATACTCCTGATGTTCGTCATGGCTGCGATAGTATCTACAACCGCGCAACTGTTAGGCGGCAAGGGCGATTACGCAAAAGCGTTTAACGCTCTGGTCTACGGTTCGTTACCGTCGCAAATACTCGGCTGGCTGCCATTCATCGGCTTCTTGTTTGCAGTCTGGTCCGTATACCTGCAGACAAAAGGTGTTTCAAAATTGTACAAAATTGGCATGTTCCGCTCATTAGCCGCAGTTATCTCACCTACAATAATCGCCCTGGTATTGATAGTGATTTTTGCATCTTCATTAATTAACGGAACACTCCCGGCTGTATCTGGTTAAAATGAAAATTTTTCTGGGGCCCGCAGGCATACCTATTTCCGCTAAAGGAAAATCCTCAATCGAAGGGGTTAAAACCGTTTCCGAACTGGGATTAAATGCGATGGAAATCGAATTTGTCCGCGGCGTTGTCATGTCTAACAACACTGCCAAAGAACTCGGAGCCGAAGCGGAAGAGTTGGGAATAAAATTGTCCGTGCACGCGCCATATTACATTAACCTCAACTCCAACGATAAAGACAAATTAACAGCAAGCAAGAAACGCGTTCTCGACTCATTAGAAAGGGCGCATCATATGGGCGCAGAAGCGGTTGCCGTGCATGCGTCGTATTACGGAAGCGATTCGCCAGAAAAAACTTACATAAACACAAAAGACGCATGTCTAGATATTCTAGAAACCGCCAAAAAGAACGGCTTCGATGATGTCTCATTGGGTTTGGAAACCATGGGAAAAAAGTCGCAATTCGGTTCGCTTGAAGAATTAATAAAATTATCCAAGGAAATAAAAATAATCCCTTACATCGACTGGGCGCATTTGTTCGTCCGAAACAACGGAGTTATCGATTACGCAGAAATATTTGACCAATTGGTGAAATTAAAAACAAAAAAAATACATTCGCATTTCGAGAACGTGAAAAAGAACGCGACAGGCGAATTTGTCGACGTCCACATCCCGATTGATCACAGCCCTTCATTTGAACCGCTGGCCAAAGAAATTTTAAAAAGAAAAATCGACATCACGTTAATTTCGGAGTCGCCGTTGTTGGAAAAAGACGCGATTAAAATGAAAAATGTTTTGGAAAAATTGGGTCACAAATTTTAGAAGTGATTTTTTTCACTCAGCCGGATACGCGTCAATAAGTTTGTTAACCCCGTCCGCCAATGTAGTTTTAGCCTCGAACCCCAAGATGTTCTTCGCTTTTCTCGTATCCGCTCTCGTTCGCGAGACGTAATTCTTTATCGCGTTCTCTTTGTGCTCGGCCTGTAAATTTGTCCCAAGAGCCTTGTTTAACGCGTCGACAATCTGGTTAAACGACGTCTCGACGCCCGTTCCGAGATTAAAAACTTCGCGCCGGAATTTATTTTCCTTCAGCCCGTTCATCGCAGTCATGCATCCGCGGATAATATCTTTGACGTATATGAAGTCGCGCGTCTGTTTTCCGTCCCCGAATATCAGCGGTTTTTCATTTTTCTGTATCGACCACAAAAACTGGGTCAGTATGTTCGCAAATTCGCCCTTCGCTTTTTCATTCGGACCATAGACGCTGAAAAACCTCATCGCAGCGGATTTAACACCGTACAGTCTGTTATACAATTCCGCCATTCTTTCCATCGCGAAACGTGCCTCGGTGTAATAATCTGTAACCTTGATTATCATATCCTCCTTGTGCGGTGGCTCCAGTTCGCTGTACAACGACGACGAGGAAGCAAAAACAACCGGGCAATTGGATTGCCGCGCTGTTTCGAGTATCGATATCATCCCGTTTATTGCAGCCCCGCAAAACTTGGGATTTTTTTTGTACTGGGGCGATGACGAATACACTCCAAAATGGTATATTTCGTCGAATTTCTCCTTTGTAGTAAAATCCTCGCAAGCTTTGTGTATGACTTCGACGCCCGGCGGTATGTTGTTACGGTCGCCTGTAAAAAAATTATCCAGTACCGTGACCTCGCGCCCGATAGACAACAGCTCCGCAGCCATGTTGCTTCCGATAAATCCCGCGCCTCCGGTCAATAAAGTTTTCATAATCTCACGATAACCAGTTTAATTTTCCTTCCTGCAAATCTTTCTGGACCTTCTCATAAGATTCTATGGAACCGATGTCAACCCAATATCCCGGATGTATATAGCCGTTTAACAAATTTTCCTTCGCCAATTCGGGAAAAATGTTTTCTATCATCTGGAAATCCGATTTTATGTAATTCAATATGCCCTTGCTGAGCACGTAGACTCCGGCGTTAATCAATCGGGATTGCTTGTCGTCCTTTGTTGGTTTCGCCGTAAAACCTATGATCCTGCTTCCTTTCATCTCCGCCATTCCGAATTTTGTCGGGTCGTCGACTTGCGCCAAAACCATTGTGAATTTAGCGCCCGACGACCTATGCGATTTAACAACGTCGTCGTAATCTATGTTCGCGACGATATCGCCGTTTAACATCAGGAACGTGTTGTCGAGCCTGTTCTTGGCAAGTATTATCGGGCCCGCCGTGCCGAGCGGTTCATTCTCAATGATATAATCTATTTTCACCCCGAAATTGGATCCGTCCCCGAAATAGCTTATTATCTTTTCCGCCTTGTAGCTGACGGAAAGCAAAATGTTTTTCACGCCAACCGCTTTCAACCGGTTAATGATGTGTTCCAGTATGGGCTTGCCCGCGACTGGTATCATCGTTTTCGGTATTTCATAAGTAAAAGGGCGGAATTTGGTCCCTTTGCCGCCAGCCAGTATCAAAGCCTGTGTTATCGTCCCCTGGTCCAGAGCCTTTTTTATTAAAACCTCGACTGCGTGCGAACGGTTCATTATCATGTTTCCGTCAACCATTCCGTCCACATCACGCAAAATTTCATCGGAAAGCGTCAAGGAAATTTTTTGTTTCATAGAATTCACCAAGGTAGTACAATATCCTACAAGATAATACTGGGGGATGCTATAAATACGTTTAATCCTGGCGATAAAATCCAGGAAACATATAATAAAAAATTAACAAAGCATAAATACCAAAAAGTCCAATCATAAGCAACTAGAAGCACATCATTTGGATGTGCTTCAGTCGAAATCCTAGCAATTTTTAATGGAGAAATTTTCATGGCAGAAAATAATCAGGGAAAACATCCGATCAAACCGCTACCGTTCGCATACAACGCTACAAAAGGCATTTCCGAACAGGTGAATAAATGGCATCACGACACCCACTACGCGGGCTACGTCAACAAACGCAATGAAATAGAAACGGAATTGCAAAAAGCCGACCGCTCGAAGGCGAATGCCAACTGGTCAATTTTTCGCGGACTAAAAGAGCGCGAGACTTTCAACGCCAACGGTCAGATTTTACACGAAATTTATTGGGGCGTGTTAGGTGGCAACGGCCAACCAAACAATGATTTGGCAGTAGTGAAAAAAATAATGCAGGATTTCGGCTCTTTCGACGCGTGGAAAGAAGATTTCATCGCATCAGCCAAGGTCGCATTGGGCTGGGCCGTTTTAGTCTTTGACCAAACCGACGGCAAATTACGAAATTTCATTGGCGATACCCAAAACCAGGGAGCCGTATGGGGAACAACTCCGATGGTTGCGTTGGACGTATTCGAACATTCATACTACTACGATTATGGCCCAGATCGCGCAAAATACATACAGGCTTATTTGGAAAACATAAACTGGGAAAAAGTTGATGAAAGATTCAACACATTAGTCCCGAAAACGGACGCATAAAAACGGAACACAATTGAGAAATTTCCGGTTAGTTAATGCAGCATTTCACACAAACAGCCCCGAAGCCCGGAAAAATAAGCGATTCGGCGCGTGAAATTATATATACCGCGGATGCCAATTATATGCTGTTCAGTTTATAGTGTTTTCATAATGTTAAAAAACACTACCCATAGTGTTTGTGGTCAATATGAAATGCCCTTATTGTCCGGCCCCGGAAACTAAAGTTATTGAGACCAGGGACGGCGATTTGGGCGCAATAAGAAGGCGCCGTGAGTGCACTAGGTGTGGAAAACGGTTTACGACATACGAGAAATTAGACATCGTCGACCTGTTCGTAGTGAAACGCGACGGCAGGCGCGAAAAATTCGACAGGATCAAGCTTCGTAACGGGATATTGAAAGCGTGTGAAAAAAGGCCTGTATCGCATGAAAAAATTGAAGCTGCTATAAACGAAATCGAAAAAAAGTTGCGCGAGGGCGGGAAAACCGAAATAAAAACAAGGAAGATCGGCGAATTGGTCATGGAAAAACTCCGTGAACTGGACGAGGTCGCGTACATACGCTTCGCGTCGGTTTACAGGAATTTTTCCGATGTAAAGTCTTTCGAAAAGGAAATAAAAACGCTGAAACGATAAAGGCTGCACATCGTGCACGCCTGGATAAGGGGGTTGTTAACATGGCGATTGAACAGATGGTTAAACGTGATGGCAGTGTCGTAAGTTTCGACAAGGAAAAAATAACAAATGCGATTTTCAGGGCTGCGCATTCTGTGGGCGGAAACGATAAAAAAGTTGCCGAACAATTGGGCGAGCAAGTGGTTCGTTTGCTTGAAGAGCGCGGCAAACTCGTTCCTGACGTGGAAGAGATCCAGGATATCGTCGAAAAAGTTTTAATAGAATCCGGCCACGCTGCGACCGCTAAAGCTTACATATTATACAGGCAAAAACGCGCTGATTTGCGCGAAGAAAAAAGAAAGGTGCTGGAAAAAAATAATGTGGATGAAGTCGACAAAATGTTCGACATCAACGCGTTGCGAGTTTTAAAATCCCGTTACCTGCGAAAAAGCGAGGACGGTAAATTGGTAGAAACCCCGAAACAGCTGTTCACACGGGTCGCTACGCACACGGGCCTGGCAAACGTACTCTACGACCCGAGGGTTTTCAACATGTTAAGCGCTGAAAAACCACAAACCACGGAAAACTTTGACCCAATCGCAAACGAAGGCCGCTACAAAATAGGAAAATATTCTCTGAACCGTTATCACCTCGAAGCGCTGAAAAGAATCTACGACCGTTCGAACAAAGAAGGAAAAATGAAGGTGGGCTGGAACAAGCTTTTGAGCATGATAGAGAACGGCGAATTAAACAACCATGAAACCGACATAGAAAACTTCTACAACTCGATGGTCACAAAAAAATTCATGCCCAACACGCCTGCGATAGCGAACTTTGGCAACGTTCTGGGAATGGGATCCGCATGTTTTGTTTTAGGAATAGACGACTCTATCGAAAGCATAATGGAATCGCTTAAGCAGGCCGCTGTGATATTCAAGTCCGGCGGCGGGTTAGGTTATAATTTCTCGCACCTGCGGCCGGAAGGCGACATCGTAAAATCAACAAGCGGCATAGCATCAGGCCCGCTGTCATTCATGAGATTGTTCGACACGATGACCGAGGTGATTAAACAGGGCGGCATCCGCCGGGGCGCGAACATGGGAATCCTGAATTCAAACCATCCGGACATAGAAAAATTCATAAAAGCAAAAGAAGGCAACAAGGCGCTAAGAAATTTCAATATCTCGGTTTTGATAATGCCGGATTTCTGGGACTATTACGAGAAAAACGAGCCGTATCCGCTAATCAACCCCCGCAGCGGCGAGATTATGCGAACCGTCAACCCGAGATTATTATTTGATATGATCGTTTACCAGGCATGGGAATCTGCGGAGCCGGGCGTCATATTCTTCGACCATGTCAACAAGTACAATCCGTTCTTTGAGCATTTAGGCCCGATTGTTACGACAAATCCATGCGGTGAAGTATTGCTTTACCCGAACGAGCCGTGCAATTTAGGCTCGATTAACGTTTGGGCGTTCGTCAGGGAAAAAGACGGTGCATTATCCTACGACTGGGAAGGATTGAAGAACACCGTCCGCATCACGACAAGGTTTTTGGACAATGTCATAGACGTGAACAAATGGCCTACGCCAGAAATTGAACAGATGGCTCTCTCCACAAGGAAAGTCGGCCTCGGCATAATGGGTTTAGCAGATCTGCTATACGAACTGCGCCTCGCATACAATTCGGAAGAAGGCCGCAAGTTCATGGAAAAACTGATGGAATTTGTGAATTATTATTCCAAGGTTGAATCGCTTGAACTCGCGAAAGCGCGCGGTTCGATGCCATACCTCGGCAAAAGCTTTTATCCAAACGGTCGTTTGCCGTTCTCGGGCTTTGAAGACAAAAACAATTTGAACTTCGACTGGGACGCGCTTGTTGAGGAAATAAAAGTATGCGGTGTGCGCAACGGCTACACAACAATAATCGCGCCGACCGGAAGCATATCAATGATAGCGGGCTGCTCTTCCGGCATAGAGCCGGTGTACACGCTGGCGTTTGAAAAAAACGTGGCAATCGGAAATTTCTATTACGTCGACCCGGCATTCGAAAAAATAATGCGGGAGGAAAGATTGTTCGACGAACAATTGATCAAGGATGTCGCAGCGAGCGGCGGGACGATACAAGGCGTCCAATACGCGCCCAGTTTATTGAAGCGCACGCTCGTCACTGCGATGGACATTAAGCCGGAAGACCACATACGGGCGTTGGCGGCTTTCCAGAAATGGACGGACTCTTCGATATCAAAAACGAACAACTTCCCTGCGGATGCGACAGTGGAAGATATGCGCGAAAGTTATTTGCTCGCCTACAAATTGGGCTGCAAAGACGTGACCGTGTTCCGTGATTCGTCGATAAAGAACCAGGTTTTGACTGCTGTAAAAAGGGAAGAGCCAAAACGCATAGCTGTCGAGACGCATGGACGCAACGTGGAAAACAATGATATACCCGCGCACGAATTGAAAAACTGCAAGGAATGCGGGACAGGCCTTCTGAAGAAAGAAGGTTGCCTGTCATGCCCGTCATGCGGCTGGGGAATCTGCACGTCGGCTTAGATTAAAATAAAAGCAGGCGCGATAAAAAATTGCGCCTGCCAATTAATTTTTCGTGGTTAAAATGCAAACCGACCAGATTATGCAAAATGGAATTTGCGTGCACTGTGGCTCTGCTGTCGAAGGCCGCCATTGCAAAATTGTTTGCAAAACCTGCGGTAAATTTTCCGATTGTAGCGACGGGTGAAAAACTGGCGCATAACCTCTTCGTATGGTTATGCACAAGTTCGTTACTACCTTTACACGCATCTGTCAAAGTTATTAACAAAACCATTAAATATTGATAATAAAGAGTGTGTAAAATGAACTTTTTGATAATCGGTCTGGCTTTCGCAACGTTTTTATCAACCTTCTTGGGAGGCAGCGTCGCAATAAAACATAAAAAATATCTTCCTTACTTTTTCGCATTCGCTGCCGGCAGCTTGATATCCGTTACATTTTTCGACATACTCCCGGAAAGTTTGGAAATAGCGCAGAAAGCGGGCATCGAAACAAGGTCTATAATGACTATTCTCGTAGGGTCTTTTTTCTTCTACACAGTCCTGGAAAAATATTTCTTGACCCATCACCACGACGACGACCACCCGCACATAATGGGGCCCGTGGGTGCGGGCGGTCTGATAATACACAGCTTCCTCGACGGCGTTTCAATAGGCACGGCCTTCCAAGTCGGCGAAAAAATAGGTTTTATAGTTGCATTGGCGGTTTTATTCCACGACTTCACCGACGGGATAAACACGGTTTCCCTGATGCTGAAAAATAACCACCATGTAGATAAGGCAAAATTATTTTTAATTGCCGACGCGTTGGCTCCGGTCGCGGGCGTTTTGTTCACAAACCTTATACGTATCAACGAAGCCTCGCTGGCGATGATGCTGGCATTCTTCGCGGGCGAATTCATCTACATAGGTGCTTCAAACCTTTTGCCCGAGACGCACAAACATTCGGCGTGGAAAATGATTTCTTCGATGGGCTTCGCGATACTGCTTATTTTTGCGCTGACTTCGGTCTTATAGAACAATTTCACATTCTTCTCGGCTTCTTTCCTTTGGAAAACAAACCGGCATTAGTGAGGATCTGGTCTGTGTGTTGTTTGCAAAAATGATCCCGCCCGTAAGGAGGTATTAGGTCGCCGTTCACCGCTTTTTTGGGCTTTCCATAAACAAAGCATCTTTCATCCCCGCAATTTTCATAATTATTCCATATCAGGCCGCCCCCGACTTCGTGGGCTACCAATTCGACGCCGTAAGTAACGTCCATATCCCTGCTGTCAATTCTATCGTGCCTTATAGGCCTTGAAAAGGAAACGCCCTGGTCCCGGAATGTGATTCCGTAAAGATGCAAAAAACCCAGCTGTGCCAAAAATTGTTCCATTGGGTTCAAACTTGTGCTTTCGTATATTTTTTCCGTAGTAACTATTACCAGCCGTTCTTTCGATATGTCCACGGCGTTCTCTTGGGCCACAGGCCAAACGTCATATGTTGGCTGCGATGATTTGGGTAAAACCAAATCTGTCTTTTGTGCCATATCATCAAATATCAACGAGAATGGGCGTATGCCCTTTACCGCTTCCATTATCTGGTTCGTTGTCGATGTGTTAGAGTTCCACGATTGATAAAAAAGTTTCATACCGTGATTAATATGATAAAGCTTAAAAAGTCTTCCGGAAGCTGTTTGTGCCTTTTCAGATCATTTACCGTTGAACACGTCCATAAACGTCGCACAAAACCGCTGCTTCGCAACACGGAGCGCGTCTTTGCCCTCGGAAGTAAGGCTGTATGCTATGGTTTTTCCTTCCCTCTTTTCTTTGACGAAATTCGCCTCTTTCAATCCCTTCAATGCCGGATAGATTGTGCCGGGGCTCGGCTTCGTTCCCTTGCGCCTTTCAATTTCATCGGCTATCTCCGATCCGTTCATTGGTTTTTTGGAAAGCATGAAAAGTATGAGAAAAGACAGCATACCCCTCATGTCGCAATCGTCCCTCATAAAACATATTGGATGACCGATATATATAAATACTAAGACTGATATTATATCGTACACCCGATATCTAATTGAGCTGAATCATACCGTATACTGTATCGGTATGATTCTAGTACTATCGAAGGACGTGCTGAGATGGATTGTGGTTGCGTTACGCAGGAAAGAAGTTTCCTGACCAAAGAGGAAAAAATCGAAATGCTGAAAGAATACAAGGATTCTTTGGACAAAGAAGCCAGAGGTGTTGCTGAAAGGATAAAAGAGCTCGAGAAAAATTAAATTCCGGCGGTTCTTATCGCCTTCTTTCCCAAAAAGAAGGCATATTTTATTTTTATCTCTGGCCTGTCAAATTTCTAAATGGTTAAAATCGGCGGCATATCCAGACTAATTGAAAGGAAACCGTTCCACATTCTTTTGTTGATACTGGCCGGGTTGAACCTGTCCGGAATCGCGGCAAATCCAAACGAAGCGTCGTTAACCGCATTAACCGCGGTTTTTTTGTCCGCGTCAAGCAGCGTGGTCATCAAGATGCTGCTAAAAACGAAAAGGCCGCGCCTGAACAAATACAGGATAATCAGGTACGGTTTTCCGTCCAGCCACACGCAAATAGCGTTCTCAATAGTCACAGTCTACGCAAAATATGCGCCCCAGTTTGCGGTCCCATTTTTCATTTTGGCTGTATTTGTGGCTGCCACGCGGGTTTTTTTGAAAGCCCATAAAAAAATCGATGTAATAGGCGGCGCGCTGCTTGGGATAATTGCCGGATTAATCAGTTTATCGCTTTTTTCCTGAAAAAGTTAGGTAGAAAACGTAAGAAAGTTCCTTGGCAAATATCCCCAAAGACGCCATGTACTCTTTGAAACTGGTTTTTGAATAATTTTCCATGAGGTCGTATTTTCTCATCTTGATTTTTTTCAGTATTGAAAGGAATCTCCACCGGTAAAGCGCCAACGTAACACGAAGCGTCAGGCTTGGCGTCATTTTTATGTATTTTTTGCCCATGTTCAGGAAAGATTCGGCCTCGTGGACGCGCAGCCTTGCAAACTCCTTCAAATCCTCCTTGTTGTTGAAATCGAACATGCTGGCCTCTTCACGTGTTATTTTTACCTCATTGGCTCTCATGTCATACCTGAAATCGCGCAATAAGTGGGTAAGGTCGCTCCCAACCCCGAACGTCCTGGCGATTTTGTCGCTCACCGAGTCCTCTATGCCAGGATCCATCATCGAAGATGCCATTATGAAAGGGGATCCGCCGGTAAGGTAGCAATAATTTATCAGTTCTTCGTAACTGATTGGTTTTTTCTTGTTTTTCGATTCAAAAGTCATGGTATCCAGCAGTCTTTCAATTTGGGGCCGCATCCTCCTGGCAAGGCGTGGGTTTCCAAGTATGAAATTATAAAGTGCCATATCCTTGTTATCCATCTCCACCGGCATTTTTCCTTTGTAAAGGAGGTCCATCTTCTTCCTGTTTTGCTGGATTATTTTCATCCTAGTCGCTTTGCTCAATCCTTTCTTGTCGACCATGTTATCGATGACGCGCAAATAATAATAGATAAGCAATGTTGCGTCGCGCTTGCTTTTCGGAAGAAGCCGCGTTATAGCATAAAGAGTCTTGTTGGCCCGCTTGCAAGCAACTCCAGCTTTTCGCAAAAGAGCCTCGTCTGTAACCAGTTGCATAAAAGAGTATCTTTGGCTGGAGATATAAAATCATAGTATCAATATACACTGATTGACGATATCAAAATCGTTAATTGCACATATTTTTATCAAATTTGCCCTAAAAATTCGTTTGTTCTGCCCGTAATTATTATTTTTTTACTTCTGAATTGTTTCAAATCTTTTGATCCCGTCAAAAACATTGCAATTTTCAACTCCCTAATGACGCGCTCCATCTCTTCTTTCGTTTTTTCATAACTTGTCACCGCAGTTCGCAGGAAAGGTCTCGCTATAGTGCACGCAAACGCTCCTAGTGCAATAGCCTTCGCCGCGTCAAGCCCGTTGTAAACCCCGCCCGATGCGAGTATTGGTATTTTCACAGACCTTTTGCACCATTTCACCGCGGCTGCAGTCGGTATGCCCCAGTTGTTGAACGTGTCGCCTACAGGTGAATTACGAAAAGATTCGACCGCCGTCCACGAAGTCCCTCCGGAACCGGACACATCAATCGCTTTAACGTCGCACGCTTCAAGTTGCTTCGCCACATTTCCGCTTATGCCCGCCCCCGTTTCTTTGATTATCACCGGATAACCAAGTCTTTTTGCAACATTTTTAATAACTTCCAAAACGCCTTTCCAGTTCCTGTCGCCTTCCGGTTGGACTAGCTCTTGCGCAGCGTTAAGGTGTATCGCAATCGCATCCGCGCCGATCATTTCAACGGCTTTTCTGCATTCGTCCACACCGTAACCTTTTGCAAATTGCGCAGCTCCGATGTTTCCAAGAAGAAGTATGTTCGGCGCCACATCCCGCACGCTGTACGTGCTCAAAAGCTTGCCGTTTTCTATCATGGCACGCTGCGAGCCGACGCCCATACCTATTCCAACCGCCTCGGCGGCCCGGGCCAGGTTTTTATTTATTTTTTCAGCTTCTGGCGTCCCGCCGGTCATTCCGCTCACCATTATCGGCGCCGCTAATTTTTTGCCGAGAAATTCAATTTCTGTATCTACATCGTCAAAATCAATTTCCGGCAAAGCGTTATGTATCAACGTGACGTCGTCAAAACCCGCGGAGTATTTGTGCTGGATATCCTTATTCAAAACTATCTTGATGTGGTCAGATTTCCTGTTCTCAGTTTCCGGCATAAAATCACTTTCATTTTGTTTTATTTTTCCATATATTAAAGTTGAAAATCAAAGTGATTTTCAAATATCCCTCTCGACAAGGAAATTGGCGAACAGCCTTAATTTGCTTTTGGCACCGCTCTCAGGCAATATCTTGTCAACTTTATTCCAGGAGTCTTCGACCATTTTTCTGGCATAATTCTTGGAGTATTCCACGGAATTGCAGCTTTTAATTATATCAATGGCCTCCCGCAGAGTTTTTCTGTCGTTGGTGTGCATGTCCAGAATTTCCACCAGCCTTTTAGCAGAGTTTTTATCGCATTTCTCGAGTGCGTGTATCACCAATAAACTTCTTTTACCTTCTTTGATGTCCTCGCCGAATTCCTTTCCCAATTTTTCCGATGCTGTTATGTTGAGTATGTCGTCTTGTATCTGGAAAGCAATTCCTATGCATTCCGCAAACTCTGCAACCTTTTCCGCGTCTTTGTCGCCGGCATCAGCTATTATCGCGCCCAGTTTCGCAGCCATGCGTGCCAACGCGCCGGTCTTGTACGCGCACATCTGAAGGTATTTGTTTTCTGTCAACTCTTCTTCAAAACCGCCTTTATGCCAGACTATGTCCAAAGCTTGGCCGAAACTTACATTGATCATTTCCTGCGAAAAGGCGTCGTACATGCGTTTGATTTTCTCCGGGCTCATGCGCCTGTTTTCCATTAAAATTTTAAGGGGCAAAAAATACATGGCATTGCTCGCATTGATTGCTATGTCAACCCCGAAAATTTTATGCAATGCGGGTTTGCCGCGCCTCATGTCGCTGCTGTCCTCAATGTCGTCGGCAATTAGCGTGGCATTGTGTATAACCTCGGGCACGACAACAAAATCCGTGACGTCGGATCTTTTTGCGCCCAGCGCTTCCGCTATAAGAATCATGAGTGCGGGTCTCCATCTTTTTCCCCCGCGGTCAAGGAATTCCCAGATGGGTTTCGAAACTCCACTGGTTCCTGATGTGGGGCTGTTTTCATACCTCGGCTCGCCGAGTGTGAATTTCATCGAAGCGTCGTCGTATTTTCTGGGAATCCATTCCTCGATTTTTTTGTCTATCAGTGGTTTTAACTCCTCCAAATAGGCTTCTATGCTCTCAGTTTTCATGAAAAATTATTGACGTCGCAGGCTTAAAACGGTGCATAAGCAGGATCGACAAAGTTTTATTAGTGGCAGACGAATTACTATTAATGCCGCCGATCTCAAGGGTTAAAACTGGTATACCTGGTCTGGATGAATTGATAGAAGGCGGTCTGATACCGGGTTCCTCGGTGCTTGTGGCGGGCCACACGGGCGCCGGTAAAACGTTATTCTCGATGCAATTTTTGTGGAACGGGCTGGTCAAAGGCGAACCCGGAGTTTATATCTCATTCGAGCAGACGCCCGAAGAATTAAAAGACGATGCCATAGTTTTTGGCTGGAATTTTGACGCTTACGAAAGAAAGGGCATGTGCAAAATAGATTTCTTCAATCCGTTCGAAATAGCCGACGTGAACAAAATAGTCACGGATGAGATAAACAAGGTCAAAGCGAAACGCGTGGTTATAGATTCGACATCGATATTCGCAATGTATCTCAACGACGAATTCAAGGTGCGCGAAAAACTGTACAAGCTCATAGAAAAATTAAAGCAGACAGGATGCACGGTCTTAATGACGTCTGAAATATTGGAGGAATCTACCGGTTTCTCGCGTTACGGGGTGGAAGAGTTCGTTGCGGACGCGGTAATTGTTCTTAACTATTTGGGTGTGGGAGGCGAGTTCGCCCGCGGGCTAACAGTAAGAAAAATGAGAAGGACAAACCACTACAAAGACATGGTGCCGTTTGACGTGACAAAAGACGGCCTGGTTGTCGAAAAAAATAAAATGTCCTAAATTATAATCTGTTTTCTGAATAAAGCGGGATAATTATCTAAAATGTAATTTTTATTCGCAGCGATAAATTCACAGAATTCGCTGCCTGAGGAAACGCATCTGGTTTCGACACAATCCACATCCGTATTATAAACCCTGGAAGCTCCTCCGGCAAGAAAACCCCTGTTCGTATGGCAAACCGGTTCTTTCGATTTACCGTAATCCGAGGCCATGGAAGAATTCCTGATACGGAAAATCGCAAATTTATTTTGCATGTCATTTTTTATTATTTCAAGTTCTCCCCAACCCCCAAGGTTGAAAGTATTGATCAGAAGCTCTTCCAGTTTTTGCACGCTGTCAATCTTGAAGGAAGTTATCAGCGTATCCGCAAAATCTACCCCGCCCTGTTTGGCCCCGTAATAAAGATATCTGGAAGACTCCGGGTCGTTCTTAATTATTGTGACTATCACATGAACAGGTATGATCATAAACCTGTGTTTCAATATTGTGATGGACCCTTTCTCCATCTTAAACTGTCCTGTAAATAACAGCTTTTTGGCGAATTCAAACATTATATCTAAAAATACTATACGTCCCTTTCGCCTTAAAAGTTAGATTTTAAGCGTGCTTTTAAAATTGCGGAATTTTTCGCGTATTTTCGGGTCTATATCAACCCTAACATGGTCCCAATAAACCATGCTAAACTCTAATGAGTTGTAACCAACTTTCCTGAAAACATTTTCTATTCTGGCATACCGTTTAAAGTTATTTTTTATCATAATCTGCCACGACGCAGGCAAGTTCTCATCGGTTACCATATGTGCTACGGAAGCTTTCAATTTTCCTGCAAAAGATTCCAAAAGGAACTCGTTCATCCTGACAAACCTTCCGTCAGGTTCGACAACAAGCCTGGGCAATTCTCCCCTCTTTATTCCAAATTGCACCAGCAATGTTTCTGGAAAGTAATACAAACCCCGGACGCTGTCTTCGTAAAGGTCGCGCACGTTGTTATAAAACTGGTCCAATGTGCCCAGAATGCCTATCTCTTTTTTGTATTTTATCGGTCCGTTCGGGAATGCCAAAAAGAACGTTCCGGACAATCCGTAAAGGGCAGTCTCGTATTCTTGCATATCGTGGATGACAATCCCCGGACGGGTGTATTTTTCCAGGGACTCCAGATAGAAATCCCATGTTTCAAGGTCTTCGGCAGTTACGTTGTGAACTTTCCAAAAGGATGACAATTCTTCAAAAAGTTTGGAATGTTCCGAATTTGAAAAATTTTCACCCACCCTAAGATTTTTCCAATTTACTAAAAATTTGGAAAATTTGAGTACAGATTTATCCATTTGTAACCTATCCCACTCAAGCAGCCTGTCGGCCAACCTGACCCAATGAAGAACTGAAACCCATTTTTTTATTTCATCTTCAGGAAGCTCCATTATCCATGCAGCATTATCCTCATCCTTTAGGGAATCGTCCGTCTGGGTATAAAATTTGGAAGATTCCAAATAATCTGAAATCGTATCATCATTTTCATTCGAAGTCAATCGAATTCACAAATAACTTTTGTAAAAAGTTCCCTTAATAAGTTCGGCTGGTGTCGAACATGGGTTCAAATTATAAAAACTACCCATCGGCCATTCTTTCCAGCACATTCTTGGATATGTAAGCCTCGTGGTGGGTGTAATTCCTGTCCAGATCTATGATTAACGGTAATTCGGCGCGGTTAGCCTTTTCCAGCGCTTTAACAGCAACCAGCAATTTGCCCCATTTGACATCCCCGATCCCTATAATAAACCCGCCCTTGCCCAGTTTAGTCACGTAATCCGACAAATGCAAAGATTTGATGTTGCGCTGGTACCGTTCAATGAATTTCTCGGCGTTAACGCCTTTCGAATAGAGGTATGATGTTTCAGCCTGTATGCCCAGAGGCGATTTTGTGCTGTCTATAAAATCCTGCATGTCCGCGACATTGCCTAATATTTGGTTGGGGGAGTCGGAATGCGTTTCAAGAACAACACGCACGCTGCGCGGCTTCAACAAAGATATTTTTAAATTGCTCTCGGCCCGGCGTCTATTGTTCTCAAACGAAGGCATTGATATGCTCAATGATTTTATCCCGAATGCGCCGGCAACTTCCGCGTATTTGTCTATGTATTTCTCAAACTCCTTCGCCTCGTCGTAGGAGTCGAGGTTGAAATTTCTGGTTTTGTTCAGATGTATAGAAATAGGTTTTATCTTCAATCCGCGGAAAATCTCCAGAGTCTTGTCGTTAATGACGCTGTCCGTTAATTCGACAAAACCAAAACCCAGCGACTCGCACTCGCGCAGCCAGCCGGCAAAGTCTGAATGCCGCACCCAGTTATTCGCGCTTACAGCAATTTTCATGATTAGAGATAGACTGTTAAACTTAAGCGCTTTGCGTGTCCAGTTTAATCGCTTAAAATACAGAAATGCTAATCAATAAAACATAGCAAATAAGATCTGATCGATATGAAATTCCAACCTTTGAAAGGCATGCGCGATTTCGGCCCGGCCGAATCTATGAAAAAACAGTTCGTGTTATCCAGGATAAGGTCGTCCTTCGAGCGCTTCGGGTTTAATCCGATGGAAACTCCGGCGCTGGAAAGTTTCGACATGCTTTCCATGAAAGGCGGCGGAGACGCAATTAGGCGTGAAATATACAATTTTAAGGACCAGGGAAACAGGGAAATAGGTCTGCGATTTGATTTAACCGTACCTTTAGCGCGTTTCATTTCTAATAATCCAACCATGCCCAAGCCGTTTAAACGTTACGCTATAGGGGAAGTTTGGCGGTACGACAACCCGCAAGCATCAAGATGGCGACAATTCACACAGGCCGATGTAGATATCATCGGCTCCGCGTCTATGATGGCCGATGCCGAATGCGTCGCAGCCATAACCGATGCGCTGCAAAACGTAGGATTGAAAAATTTCAATATACGGGTCAATAACAGGAAACTTCTGGAAAGCATACTCATAAAATGCGACGTTAACAAGGAAAAAATCTTCGACGTGTTCCGCGTCATAGACAAGATGGACAAGATAGGTAAAACGGGCGTTGAAGAGGAATTAAAGAAATTGGGCGCAAACCCCGGAAAGATATTTTCATATTTGGAAAAAGACGTCTCACAATTGGAAAAAACGCCGGGTTTGGAAGAATTAAAAGAATTCATGGGTTACATCGAAAAATTCGGCATAAAAGACAAGGTAAAAATAGACCTAACGCTCGTACGTGGGTTGGAATATTACACCGGCAATGTTTTTGAAATTTTATCTTCTCTGTCTGTAAGCATCGGTGGCGGTGGCCGTTACGATAAAATGATGTTAACTTATGGGGCGGGAGATTTGCCCGCCGTAGGCATGTCCATAGGCGTCGACCGGCTGCTGGAACTGGTTGAAAACGAAGATAAAAAATCGGCTTCAAAAATTTTCATAGCATTAATCGGGGATGTCGAAAAAGACGCGTTGGAAATTGTGAACAGCCTGCGTAAAAATAACATCAACACAAGCATAGAACTCGGGGCTAGGAACATCAAAAAGCAGCTGGAATACGCCGATTCGCTAAAAATTCCTTTTGTAATCGTAGTAGGCCCGGAAGAAATCAAAAATAAAACCGCCAAGGTGCGCAACATGGAAACTAGGAAAGAAGAAAACGTCAAATTCGAAGATTTAATCAAATATCTAAAATAACGCGCGACTTCCATTTGCCGCCCTCGTTCTTAACTTCGAATAAATGGTACGTGATTGCTTTCACGTCAACAACAAGCTCATGTTTCTCCGCGTCTATCTTTTCTCCGTATGCTATGCAAACTAAAGAGTATGTGCCGTTGCGGTCCTTGATTTTAACCGTGTATTTGCTGAAAACCATCAATTCCGCATCCTTGAGGTATATTATCTCCTGCAAAAAGTTGAATAACAATTTTTCGACGGATTTGTCGGAAACGGTCATTTTCCTCCGCTTGCTGGGTGCTATTGTTGCCATGTCCTTTACCATGATATTTGTTGTCGCCAGCGCCGCGGATTCGAACATCTCCTCAATCGTTTTCCCTTCGGCCACAAAAGCGACATCCGCAACAGATAAATTGTCAACGAACTTGTAAGGCATGAACCATCATAGCGTATCAGGCTTAAATAAAACATTGGCAAATTACTCTGATGGCAGAACCGCTTTATTTGAAAGATTCCTACGTAGCTGAATTCAACGCTGAAGTTATTTCGGCAAACGGCCGCGAAATAATTTTAGACGCAACTGTTTTCTATCCGTCTTCCGGAGGCCAGCCCAATGACACCGGAATTATCACAGCAAATGGAAATTCTTTCAACGTTATTGATGTCATAAAGAAAAACGGCGAAATAATACACATAGTAGAAACAGACAGGTTAAAGCCGAACGACAAAATTATTGGGAAAATAAACTGGGAACGGAGGTATGCGCTGATGCGTATGCACACCGCTGCGCACATACTTAGTTCCGTGTTCAACAAGGAGTCCGGAGTCTTAATCACGGGCAACCAGCTCAATGTCGACAAATCGCGCATAGATTTTAACATGGAAAACATAGACCGTGACAAGATCAATTCTTATGTCGCAATTGCAAATAAAATTATTTCAGAAAACGTGCCGGTTGAAATGCGGTCAGTTAAGCGCGAAGAAGCGCTGAAAATCCCGGATGTTGTGAAATTGGCTAACGCGCTGCCGCCCAACATACCCGAATTAAGGCTCGTTAAGATCGGCGCATACGACTTGCAGGCCGACGGCGGCTGCCACGTTAAAAACACGTCGGAAATAGGTAAAATAGAGCTGTTAAGCGTGGAGAATAAGGGAAAATCCAACAGAAGGATTTATTACAAATTAGAAAACCACAGATTTTCTAATTGAGAAAATCCAATGATTTTCTCAAAGTTATTTAGAAGCGCTTTTATTCAGCGCATTCAATTTGTCGCTAAATTCTTTTTTTATTGAGTTTAAGTTGGGGCCGATAAAAATGATCTCCGTCTTGTCCGCGTCGAATTTCTCAAGCTCCCATTTACCAGATGCATAGTTAAACAGATACGAAATTCCGTCCAGGTTGACAAACCCTTTCGCGCGGTATATGGTCTCTGGAATGGAATTTGCAAATTCCTCGAATGATTTTTTGCTTATTTTATTTTTCGAAACAAACGCTATGAACTCCATCTCGTCATGTTTATGGCCGGCACTGTCCATGGTTTTTTCCATGTGCGAACCCATCAAAGGCTCGATATCTATCCCGGAACGCACGGTGCGTATTATTTCCGCCCCCCGGTTAATTTCGCGTATCGATTTTTCCACTTTTTTTATTTCATCCTCGTTAACAAGGTCAGTTTTATTTAGTAATATAAGGTCCGCGTTCTCTATCTGGACAATTCCCGTATGCCCGATGTTCGGGTATTTGGTTGAAGCATACGCATCCACCAGGCAAATTATCGAATTTAGATCGACGTTCGGCATGTTTTCCATATTATTTATCATAGCGTCCGGTTCCGCGACCCCGGTGGTTTCCACGACAATGTAATCCGGTTTGTATTTGCTTATTATCTCGTTTATGGCATATTCCAATTCACCCGTAAGGGAGCAGCAAACGCAACCGCCTGAAAGCTCAACCATATCGGCGTTTTTTCCCTTCAGAATTTTCCCGTCTATCCCGATGTCCCCAAATTCGTTCATTATAATTGCGATCTTCTTCTTCGTGTTCGTAAGCATGTTGCGCAACAGGGTGGTTTTCCCGCTCCCAAGATAACCCGTTATAACGGCCAATGGCGTCTTCATAGAAAGTAAATTAATATTAATCAAGCTAATAAATTGATATGGAGCGAAACCTGCGTTTCTATTTGACCTGTATTGCATTTTTCTTTACCGTACCCGCCATCATATTGGCCATAGGCTTCGTAGATAGCATTTTCAGCCGCGTAGTCACTGTAGCCGTGATCGCGCTTTTTGTCGTCGTGATAAGAAAATTTCCGCTGGAGATGACCGGCGACCTCTACGAATTGGAAGCGGGCCTGTCCATGACCAAAAAAGCGGTCGTATTGAGCGCTATACTGCTTGGCGCGGTCATAGGAATAATATTATCCGTGTGGTTGGGGTTTTTCTGAGTTCGCTGATTAGCATTTCTTTTTAATATACGCTGTCATCCTTTCACGTTTCCGAGTGGGACCAATTTCGTAACGCGCTTGGATATCCCCGCACTGTGCACGCTGTTAATAACTTCATCGATGTCCTTGTAGCTTGCGCCGCTTTCTTCGGCTAAACCGGAAAACGACACGGAGCGCACATAAATTCCATTCGCCTCCATGTCTTTTTGTAATTGGTCGCCCCGCACCATGTTTCTCGCCTGCGTGCGCGACATTGTGCGCCCTGATCCGTGGCACGTAGAACAAAACGTTTCAACCGCCTTATCGCCGCCGACCAGCAGGTATGAACCAGTTTCCATCGATCCCCCGATAATAACAGGCGAACCGTCGCCGCGGACCTCTTTTGGTATCTGCTCGCCTCCCACTCGATAAGAGCCTGTCGCACCTTTACGATGTACGACAACTTCCCTGGTCGCGCCGTCGATTTTGTGCTTCTCCAGCGACGCGCGGTTGTGTGCGACGTCGAACAATTGGCGCAGCCCCAACGACTCGGCATCTTGATTGAAAGTGTCCGAAAAAACCTCGCGTATTCTGTGCAAAATAACCTGGCGGTTTACGAATGACATATTCACTGCGCATTTCATCGCTTTGAAATAATCCTGGCCTTCGCGCGATGCGAAAGGCGCGCACGCCAGCTCCCTGTCGAGTATTTTTATCTTGTATTTGCTTTCCATGACCTCTAAGAATGTCTGCAAATAATCCGTACCGATCTGGTGGCCGAAACCCCGCGAACCGCAATGGAACATTATCACGATCTGGTTTTCAAACAAACCCCATTTTTTCGCTAACCGCTCATCGGCGATATTTTCTTTTTTCACAACTTGTATTTCCAAGTAATGGTTTCCTG
>CAYZCD010000005.1:16261-34608 GCA_964476825.1 uncultured archaeon | reverse complement strand
TTGAGATAGGCCCGCGCGACGTTAAGGCCAGAAAAGTTGTGTTAGTCCGCCGCGAAAAAGAAAAAAAAACCATAATAGATGAAAAAAGCGCAAGTGAAAATATCGTAAAAATCCTGGAATCTATGCAGAAAAGCATGATGAAAAAAACCGACGAATTTTTCCAGAAAAACATGCGAGATGCAAACCATTTCAACGAGATGAAATCTTTGCTTGATGGAAAGGGCGGCTTGATACGCACGAATTGGTGCGAAAAGAAGGAGTGTGCCGACGAAATAAAAGACAAGGCCCAAGCGGACATACGCGGGACGTTGTTCGGTAAAGTTGAGAAAGTGTTCAATAAATGCGTAGTGTGCGGCAAAGACGCAAAAAGCGTAGTTTACGTCGGGCGTTCGTATTGAATGCGTCATGTTGAATAAAGATGTTCCACAAGCTGTTCCGGACTAAAAAATCCGCCGGTGGCTTCTATTTGTTTGTCCATCCATCTATACCACATGACTTCTCTTGTAACATCCCACTGCACAAAATCGCCTACTTTTATATCCCTTCCTTTGCCTTGCTGCATTCGGACCGCTGCGTTCATGTGTCGTTCCCGCCTCGGGGCTGTCCTATTCAATGCGTACACTGGAATTTTAGAAGCAATTAAATTCATCAATTCCACGGTGGTTGACATTCCAGTGTAACCTCCCGGATTGAATACATAAGTGAAATCCGAGCGCAAAGCCGCATTTAGGAAATCAAGTTCCACGGCAATAGACCTTATTAAGTCCTCATTCAGCGGCAATCCATGTTCCTGGCGTTCTTGTGCAAGATAGCCGACTAAAGGAGTAATAATATTTTGGCCGTAACCATTTGGATAGGATAAAATATGATCATGAATTTTTTTCTGCGCCTGCTCCAGTGTAATCATATCATATTTCATCAGCGGAAACGGTGCATCAGGGTTTATTATGTTAGACTTTTTTGGATAAACAACTTCTATCCCAGCCTTCTCAAAAACAGGCACGACATCGTCCATGATCCTGCCCAAAAATTTTCGGTAGCTGCCCGTCACAACGCAACGCATACGACTAAATAATTAGAATGTTTTATAAATCGATATTTATAGTGTCCAATAAACGATTCAACCGGAAACGACGTTGATTTCTTTGGCCTTTTTGAAGTCTTCGTCGAAAGTAGCTATGTTTTTTATCCCATTTTTCTTCATCATAGACAAAGTGGAGCAATCGGTAAAACTGAATTTTGTTGCGGTTTGGCCTTTGAATAATTTCCAAGTATCTTCAAAAACATCTTTTCCTATATAATCGATTTTGGCAAGACTGTTCACAGCTTCGCCTATTTCTATCGTTTTATTAAGATTTTTCAGCCTGACAAAAGCCACTGTGGCGATTTCGTCGAAAATGTAGTCTGTTATAAAAATATCTCCGTACCCGCCTGCTGTCAGGCTGTTCATTATCTCAACGGCCTTGTTATGGTTATTATCTGCTGTGTTGTAATAAGCAACGACAAAGCTCGTGTCCAATAATATCATTTTTTACTACCGTATAGAATTTCATCAACTTCTTTGCTTGTATTTTCAGTGCCTTTTCCCCAGTTAAACGGCTTAATTCTACCTTTGATCCTGGGAAGATTTTTCGGGTTTGGAATCGCCTTAATTTTTTCCTTTTCCGCCCATTGTTTCATTGCAACAGTTAGCGCGTTCCCGATGTTCATATTTTCCCCTGTGGCTGCGGTTTTAAACCTTCTAAATATGTCTTCGTCCACATCCCTTACGGCGATCATTTTTTTGGTCATATGTATAACATGTATAACATGAATATAAACCCCTCCGTAAGCGGAATTCCGAAACACAAGAATGCCTGCAGATTTACGGGAAGGTTGATTATCGTTTCAGATCAATCGTTTTGCCTTTGTATTTTAACGTAATGTTGCCTGTATTAGTCACACGTCCTATCGGTTCGCCTTCGTGCATCGCTTCGATGAATTGGTTTGCGTACTGCGGGTCCGCAACGACGGCGAATCCCCAGCCCATATTGAACGTCCTTAGCATTTCTTCGTCGTCTATTTCTTTTCCCAATCGTCTGGCTGCGTCTTGTATTACATCGAAAATGGCAGGCGGTTTGAAATTGTCGAATTCAAACCCTATGCCCGGATTGGCTTCTTGCAATTTGTCAAATTTCAGGTACGCATCGCCGGTAATGTGCACAGCAGCTTTCGGCCTGTTGTAATAACTGGGCAAATATTTTTTGATCATTCCAACAGGCTGAACGTAAATCCTTGTAGGTTCTAACACCTCTTCAGCGACGCTTCTTTGCAGTCCTTCCGGAACATCCGTCGGTTCGTAAACACCGCCCCATTCCTTGAACAACGCCCGTCTCACCAAGGAAATCCCGTTGCTATGGACTCCGGAAGAGCGGAGTCCAATAACCACATCGCCCGGTTTCAAATCATCTCCGCGTACGATATCTGAGCCATCAAGTTCGCCTACTGCGGTAACTACTACATGAAAACCTCTGTTATCCCTGATGCCTTTTATCAGAGATGCAACATCAGCCACTTCACCGCCAACGAGCGGCGCTCTGGATTCCTCGGCGCCTTTTACCAGGCCTTTCATTAGCTCGTTAACAAATTCAGGTTCCGATTTTTCCAGGTCTATGTTATCAACCAGGACAATGGGCCTTGCACCGGAGCGTATTACGTCGTTCGCAGCCATCGCTATTGCGTCCACGCCGATCGTATCATATCTGCCGGCCAGCTGCGCCACCAAAACTTTTGTGCCGACGCCTTCTATGACTGTGTCATTATACCTGCCGTCTCCGATTGGTGTTATCATTCCGTACGGCAGTTTTATCGGCTGTCCGTGCCTAGAAAGTCTGTACGTTGCTTGCAAGTCAGCGAGACCGTCTTTTGACCGGGCCCGCAAACCTCTGTCAACGCCCGTGTCTGCGTAAGTTAATTTATCGAGAGCCATGAAATAACACCCACACTAAACTTTAAATCTACATCACAAATCCAATTTCACGTTTTTATTTTTCTTTTCCTTTTTCAACTGGTAGCCTAAAAAAATAACCAGCAAAAGCATTATTCCGAAAACCGGATTTGCCGCAGAAGTTATGAATTTGCCCGTAATCAGCGAAAGTTTTTCATCGTTCTGCGCGTCTTTGTTGGTTTCAGCATCCCGCAGCGCGGTGTCGGCGATGCGTTTCGCGTTTTTGTAATTTGATATTGCATAATTGAACCGGCATATCCTCAGGTTTTCCTTGCCTTCTTTCACGCTTTTTTCCGAGTCGGCCAGTATCCCGCGCACCGGACTCATGTTGTAGCCTTCGTTTTCCAGGCTTTCTATTTTTGAATATGCCGCAGCCAGCGATATTTGTGCGGATTTCATCGAAGCGATTACGTTTTTCTCCTCGTCGGATGCGTTGTGGTTAATTTTTATCCCGAAATTCTTTGACAGTTCTTTCGTCTCCGAAAATATGCCGGCATCGGATTTGGCGGCAACATTGATTATGATGTTATCGTAACCCTGGCTTCCTCCTTCGCCGCCCTCGAGCGAAAATGCGCACATTTCCGTCTTTGGCAGTACGGAGCCTTTTATGTCGCAAACACGTTCTCCGTTGACGGATATTTGCGAATCCGTCGACAATAACGGCGAAACGATTGTTAAGTTTAAAAAATCGGACTTTTTGCAGTTGTATGCGTTAACTTCATTCGGCGAAACATGCAGTTCCATGCCTTTGAACACAGACGCGATCGCATCTACGGCTGTATCTGCGCAATGGTTTCTGATGCAATAATCCGAAACGATGGAGTTTGCTGAAGCATTCGCGGAAAGCAGGAGTATGAATAAAAAAACAGCCGGCGGGCGCAAAACTGGATTGACCATGATAAATCCTGAAAGCGCAGGAATTAAAACTTAATACGTTGCAAGCTTAATATCAAATTGGAGATTTTAATGGACGAAGAACAGACAAAGGAAAAGTTGTGCCCGAAGTGCGGCACCGACATAATCATGACGACGGGCTGGGACGGCAAACTCCAGCCGGAAGAGGACAAATGCTCGAAATGCGGTTACAGCTTCAAGAAGGCCGGTTTCCTTGGAAAAATGCGCAGCTTTTTCAAGTGGAGCGGTAGCTAAACTCCTTCCACGAAAGCTATTTAAATACAATATGACATACATAGGTAAGTTGGTTTTGAATTTCTGCTGGCGTTATCCTACATTTGGAATAACATATTGCGTAACGCCGCGGGAAGTAAATGTGAATTAACAACAAATTTATAAAAGCCAATAAAACAATATTTACAAATTAAACGTGTTTTAAAATGACCGAAATACAAATTTTAAAAACAGGAACTACGACCGTCGGCATAGTATGCAAGGACGGCGTTATCATGGCCGCGGAAAAGAAGTCGACCATGGGTTATTTGATAGCTTCCAAGGAATCCGAGAAAGTTTACGAAGTTGACGACACGATCGGATTGACTATCGCAGGCGCGGCAGGCGATGCGCAGGCCTTGGTGAGGTATGTTCGCGCTGAATTGAAATTGTTCAAGATACAAAACCAAAGGCCGTTAACAGTCCGCGGCGCAGCGACATTATTGTCAAACATATTGCAGGGCGGCCGCTGGTCTTACGCGCCTTACATGGTACAACTAATATTGGGCGGCGTCGATGCAAAGGGCGCTGTAATCTATCCGATGGACGCGCTTGGCGCGTATGACGAGGAGAAAAAATTCTTCTCGACGGGATCCGGCTCGCCTTACGCGCTTGGCGTGTTGGAAGACAATTACAAGCAGAACATAACTACGGACGAAGGCGCAAAGCTTGCGGTGCGCGCTATCAAAGCCGCTATAGAGCGCGACATAGGATCCGGCGGCAAAGGCATAGATATAATGGTAATCAAGAGCGACGGGATCAGTAAAATAAGGGAAGATCTGGGAAATTAAAAATTTTAAGCGGCCTTTCAGGAGGCCATACGGTTGGGCTTTTTTCCTAAAAGCCCATTTACAAGTTTGCGCAAATGCAAACCTGAACAGTTTTGAAATAAGCGAAACTAGTTTGTGGAACTCATGAACCCGTTCATTTTTAAAATGAATTTGTGGAAAATCTAAGGTTTGTGTCTCAAAGGAAAAAATCATTGGAATAGGAATAATGTATGGAAATATTTGAAAAAATAAAAAACGGCCTTCCGCCGGAAGCGGAAATATCGGACATATCATTCGAAGGCTCGGAAATAGTTATTTACACCAAGAGCAAGGACTTTTACACGCAGAACGGCGCATCTGTTCGCAAACTGGTGGACGAATTGAAGAAACGTATCGAAGTCCGTCCGGATCTGTCCATAACAATGGAAATGGAATCCGCTTCCGCAAAAATAAAGGAAATCGTTCCCGAAGACGCCAAGATACGCGACATTTATTTCGAGCCGGAACTCGGGAAGGTTATTATCGAAGCTGAAAAGCCGGGTTTAGTCATCGGCAAGGGGGGCGAAACACTGCGCACCATTAAATCAACTGTATTTTGGAGCCCGCAAGTCGAACGCGCGCCCATTTTAAAATCCGATATTGTGTCTTCAGTAAGGAAAACATTGCATTCCGAAACAAAATACAGGAAGGAATTTTTGAACAAGGTCGGCATGCGTATACACACCCCGAAAAAACCGGGTGAGCAATGGATCCGTTTATCGGCATTGGGCGGTTACCGCGAAGTCGGGCGTTCATGCGGGTTGATACAAACTCCGGAATCGAACATTTTAATAGATTGCGGCGCCGACGTTTCTTCGAACCAGTATCCTTATTTCAATGCGCCGGAATTTGACATAGCAAAACTCGACGCCGTCGTATTGAGCCACGCTCACCTCGACCATTCGGGAATGGTGCCGTTTTTGTACGAGCAGGGCTTCAAAGGCCCGTTATACACGACCGCGCCCACCCGGGATTTGATGGTAATGTTGTGCCTCGATTACATAGACGTCTGCCAGCGCGAAGGCCGTTTCGTTCCGTACACGAGCAAAGGTGTCAAAGAAGCTGTAAAACATTGCATCACGCTTGATTACGGCGAGGTCTCCGACATAACGCCAGATATCCGTTTAACTTTGCAGAATGCCGGGCATTTGCTTGGTTCTGCGCTGGTCCATTTGCACATCGGCGACGGATTGTATAATATTTTATACACCGGCGATTTGCGTTATGAAAAATCCCGCGTCTTCGAACAGGCTTCAACGGATTTCGCACGGGTGGAGACATTGATAATAGAATCAACTTACGGTGGGATGAACGACGTTTTGCCAAGCCGTTTGGACGCAGAAAATTCTTTGATGGCAAAGGTCGGCAAAGTAATGGAGCGCGGCGGCAAAGCGTTGATTCCGTCGTTCGCAGTCGAGCGCGCGCAAGAGCTGATGGTGATATTGCAGGAAAATAATTTTAGCTATCCGATCTATCTCGACGGCATGTTATGGGATGCTGCGGCAGTTTACACGGTCTATCCTGAATTCATGTCGCGTGAAATACAGAAGAAAACTTTCCACGAAGGCGGAAATCCATTTTTGTCTCCGATATTCAAACGCGTCGGATCCCAGAAAGAGCGCGAAGAGGTCATGAATTCGAAAGATCCTTGCGTCGTGATTGCAACGTCCGGAATGCTCATAGGCGGCCCGGCCGTGGAGTATCTTAAGGCGTTTGCCGAGGACCCGAAAAACGGTTTGCTGTTCGTCGGCTACCAAGGAGCGGGAACATTGGGCAACAGGATACAAAAAGGCTGGCGCGAGCTTCCTGTGCAAACGGAAAACGGTAAAACAACTACGTTGAAAATAAACATGGAAGTCGACACGGTCGAAGGCTTGTCGGGCCACTCAGATCGCGCCAAATTAATAAATTTCATTTACAAGCTTCGCTCGCGTCCGGAACGCATAATCCTGTGCCATTTGGATCCTTCAAAAGCAAGTGATTTCACAAAAACACTTCACAAGATGTTCAAATGCGAAGCAATCGCTCCTCGTGTGCTTGACGCGATAAGGTTGAAATAAAAAATTTTAACCGGCCCGTTTAAATTTCTATTTTTGCAATTATTTTTAATGACAACCCATGTTTATTTGAGAAAACTTGTACCCGTTCTTTATCCAGCCGGCATCCGCGACATCGTTGAGTTTGGTGATAACTTTCAAGCGCAAGTTGGTAAAAGGTTGACGAGAGTAGTTTACATGATAAACAACCGTACAGCACTTGCCTACTGGGATGCCGGGCGCTTGGTCGAACAGGAAGGCGGGGCGCATGTCGTTGTCGGACGCACAGGTGCGCGCGAACCTTACTTTTTTAGCGTCCTTAACGCTTCCGACAGGGAAACAGGCGGGGTTGAAGTGGGGGTTTTTTCCGATGATTCCGGCTTCGTAGATGAAATTAGGGAAAGCATGGAAACCGGGTTGCCAAAATGGATTCGCGCATGCGAAACAGAAAATCTTAAGCTTTGGAGAATGGAGGATGTTTATTCCATTGTTTCAAAACGAAGGAAATTGGTTTAAATTTCTAAAATATTATTATTTTTCATGCCTGCGGTGTTCCTTCCAACGTATTCCGCGAAATTTTTGCCTTCCAAAGGAATTTCATCCGGCTCGGAATTCTCAGGTTACTGGGAAGAATTGCAGGAAAGGGTCGGGAAAATTTTTGGTTCGGCTCATATCAAAGGATTGCCTGCGGATGAAAGCGCCGTTATTTACAATTTTTCCGGGTTCACGCCCGGCAGGGATATTTACGCAGCCGGGACGTTTTTTCGCGCCAAAAAACCTCCCGCCAACAGTTCCGGTTTATGGGTTGCGCAGTACGATGTGGCAGCGTGTTCTTTTGACGAGGATTACATCCGACGGGTTGAAAAAGAATTCGGATTGCCCATGGGAAACGTGCGCAAGGCCGGAGATTCGGAAATTTTATTTCCAGTTTTAATCGGATGCGAGCTCGCCGTAGCTCGCGACAGGAACGTATCAATGGGCTTGGAAGCCGAGTTATTATCCACGGCGGTTGCATAATTATTTAACCTTTAATTTTTATCATAACTAACGATAACAATGGACGATTCTCTGCAGGGAAAATTGTGCACATATTCGGCAAAATTTTCTCCCAGGCCTTTACTCGGTGTGAGATTTGCAAATCCGGATATTGTGCGCAGGTTCGAGGATGAAATGGACAGGCGGTGGGATTACCTGCAGATGTATCTGGAGACCATCGGCGAGAGGTCTAGGTACAAGGACACCAACGAAACGTTAAACGGGATGGTTTTGTGGCAACACGCGGAAGGGGGAACATTGACGCCTGAAAAGGAAGGTTTATTTTTGCCTACCAAATATTACGGGCTTGTTGCAGTTTATGATGTAGTCCATGTTATACATGAAAAAGGCGACGGGTTTGACCGGGAGATGGAAGTTCTTTTTTCCGTCAAAGAGCACGATTTTGTCGCAGGTAATGTGAAAGAAATAATGGAAAACGGTTTGCCTTCGGACGTCGTTGTTGGAAAAGCCTGGCGTTACCGTTCCGTGGAGACGGGCGGCGGCTTTTCAATAAGGCACATGGATAGGTTTTGATATCCGTTTATCCGTCTCTTAAATCTTTGATTTTTCATAGTTTATTATGCAGGCGTATGAAAGTTCCGCCAAGACGGATTTATTTTATTATGCGCGCAGGTTTGAACCGTTATCTTTCAAAAGCGGGAAACCAAAGAAATGGGCTGCGGACCTGTTTGATGATGAAATGACCGGCAGGTTTTGTGAGCTTCAAGGTTATCTCAGCATATCTGCGAAACAAAGGGATTCCAAATCGCAGGGGGCCGGTTTCGCGGGAAGGGGTTTAACTGTGGAAGTGGGCTCTTTGTGGACGCCCGTAATTACAGGCATTTACATGGACACCGTCGGGAAGTTGGAGAATGCCGGTTACCCTCTTGTGGCAGGCCCGGACGGCGATATAACAAGAACATATACGATCGCGACCCATTTGGGCAGGGAAAGCGTGATCAGGCCGGGAAAAAAACCCGCGATTTATCCGGAAATGGAAGTTTACATGATTTCCGATTCCGAGGATTTCTGCCAGGATGTCAAGGAAATTCTTGAAGCTGAGCTTCCAAATTACATTTTACGCGAAAAACCAAAGCGCATCGACATCAGGCTGTGCGATGGAAATGAATTTGAAATCACATACATCGACGGACCAATGATGGGTGAAAAGCTCGGGTTAACCGTGCGTTTTGGTTAAATTGCGCGCATTTAAACCTATGCTTCTTATGACGTATCATGCCAGTCCTGTATGTGTACGCAAACCGTTTTACGCCCAGGGTTAGAAAGGGCGAGTTCCCTACATTGCGCGACGTTGACGTTTATGAGCGGGTCGTCGAAAAACGCTGGAACGCCTTGCAGGAACATTTGGCGGAATCGTCTTACCGAAGGACAACCAGGATGCCCATAAAAGGTGTTGATCATGGTTTAATGGGAGTCCACGTGGAAAGGGGAGAAATGTCGCCTGACGATCCTTTCACAGGTTTCTACGGCTTGGTAAGATATAGGTCGGGGCAGCGTGTTGAGACTATTAGGCATGTTTCCCACGGTTCGCGCGTTTCTGCCAAATTGGATGCGCCTCATTACATGCAGGAAGAAGAGGTTTTGTTGGTGACAGATGATTCTAAGCTGGCTGTGGAAACTCACGGGATCATGCTGGAAGACCTTCCCGTTTCGGTAGTCTCTGGCAATTTGGAAAGGATACGCCTTGGGGGTTTTGTGGAATATGTGGTCAAAGGGCATGGAGTTCCTGTAATGGAGATGATAGTGGACTTGAATCCGATTGTATCGAACGGAAACAACCCGTTGATAACGCACGTTTACGGAGAAGGCAACATCGGCACAGGAAACGATTTTCTAACAGGAACAAGTAAAAATTAAAATATCGGAACAGATCCCAAAGAATTAATTTTTTATTTTTATCCCCGATGCACTTTCGCGTACTGCGGGCAGACGATCAGCCAGTCTTCTTCAACGCCTGCAATGTCGCCGTTAATCGCGCCGGCTGTCCTTCGCAATTTTTCGACCGACCGCTTTAATTCGCCCAAATCTCGGTCGCGCAATTTTTTAATTTTAAGCAATATGATAGAGCCTTCGCGCAAATATTTTTGTATCCTTTCGGTATCGTTAAAATCGTTTAACGTCTCGACGCGAATGGACATTTTTCCGGCGGAAGAATCCATAGACTCGCTGTCGACTTCAATGTATTCTGTAGTCCCGATGTCGCCCTTTTTCTTAAAAAGTTTTTCAAAGACCATTTGTTCCGCTTCCGATAACTAATTTTGTCTTCTTATGAATTTAAACCTATCCTTTAGTTTTGCCTGCAGTTTTCAAGCATGGACACGATGTTCCATATCTGCGTCCTGGTGTAAAGGGGTATGTTCGGGTCGTTGGAAACGTCGTCTAATATGTGTATGGCCGTGGAAACCCTCAAATCCATCGGTTCTTTCTCGTTTTTCATCTCGGCTGTAACCTGTTCTGCGGATATTCGTATGTTTCTCGGTACGGTGCGGTCTAAAGCGACTTGTTCCAGTAATTGCAGTATTTGGGGAAGTTGTTCGTACATTTCCAACACACCATATTCTCGTACCATTTTCCGATTATGAAAATTATTGTTTTTTAGCCAGCGAGCTTTGTATTTTTTCCTGCAAATCTTTTATTTTTTCCTTGGTTTTTTTGTCTTCGGAGTCCATGGTTTTTAACCTGAGTTCAAGCATTTCTTTTTTTTCCGACAGATCTTTTTTAATGTCTTCTTTGTCCGTTTTTATCAATATCGGCCCTACGGACTTGTATACTTCTTTCTCGCCGGTTTTTTCAATTTCTTCCAGGGTTTTGTCAATTTCCATCAGCTGCGCTTTCGTGGCGTCTTTCTGCCCGATAATCATTTGCGATTGCTGCTGGTAGGCTTGGAATTGCATTATCATACCGCGTACTTCTTCGCTGACTTCCATGCCAATTACCTTGCCCTGACGCGTCTCGGGGATACCGCCGCGATTTTTGTTATAATCCTAAATCCGCAGAACGGGCATCGTATCCTTTTGCCGGAAATTTCAATTTCCTTTTTGCAGTTCAAGCATCTGTACATAATCAAATCTCCTCTCTTTATTTTTGGTCAAACTTATTATTAATTTACTTGCCTTTGCTTTTCTTGGTTTTTTCAGGTTCAACTTTTTCTTTCGGTTTGGGTTTCGGTTTTTCCTTGCCCTTGAACTTGTCCCGTTTAGCTTTCGGTTTGCCTATTTCAACTTCTTTCTTGAAAGGTTTTTCGCTTTCCGTCAACGCTGAAATCGTGCGCTCCGAACCGTAAGCAGGATTGTACGCGCCGCCTGCAAAAATGCATCCGCAGATCCTGCATTTCCATATACCGCTCGCTTCCCTTTCAACTGAGTTCTTGGTGCACGACGGGCATGGGTGATCCAACTTCTGAACGGCCTCGATATCGGAAACAATTTTCCTTATTTTTTGCCCGAAACGCACTCCGTAACGTCCTGCGGATCCTATCCTTTTGGTTCGCTTCGACATATTATCAGCCTTACTTGAACACTGCCCTCAATTCTTTTTGTTTTTCGCCGGACATTTGCAGCATATTATGCAGCTCTTCCACGGTAAATCCTTCAATGCCGCCTTTCTGCAGCGAGCAGATGTTGCCGTCGTTTTTAATTGAGACTGTTAACCTTGCGTCAGCCACGTTTTCTTCCGCTTTTGAAGGGTCTAACAGCAATTTACCATTCACTTTTACGCTTGTGACACTTATAGGCATTGCAGTTATCGGCAGCGCGCCAAACCGTTCGTCGTAATTGACTTTGCCGTTTTCGTATTTCGGCATTTTGGCCGTTGCCAAAGCCGCGACAGCTGCCATGCTGCCTGCATCAATAAGGTTGCCGTCAAAGTTCATCACATGCAAATCAACATTGACAATCCACACGGCTTTGTCGTCTATCTTTAACGCTTTCACATCAATCATTTTCGATTCCCTTACCGTGCGGTCAACGACGCGCGCGACTTCTATCGATCTTATGTCCGGAGGCCCCGGCTCAAATTCCGGATCGGCCAGCGGAGTCAATTCCGCGCCAACCATCAACACGCCTTCATCAGGCTTGTCTTCAAACGGAACTCCGACAGACATTTTCACGCCCGCGATCACAACGGTATTGCCCAATTTCACTTGGGCAGAACCTTCCGCACTTTTTATGATGTTGGTTTCGATTTCAACATTCCTGAATTCGTCAAATTTTCTTTTATCCAAACGGACGCCTTTTCCGGCCAATTCGCGGACGTAATCCATATCAATAGTCATCATAGCATCGTACCCCTGTATTTATTTTTCAAAGCCTCGACCTGCGCCTCGTGGACTTTTTCGCACCCTTTTATTGCGAGGTTAACCACATTTTTGACGTCTTCCGGCGACAAGTCGCCGTCCATTTGCAGCCATGTTACTTTTTTCGTGCTCGGCATGTAAGCGACCGGCACATCGGCTTTCGTTTTTTCCTCTTCGTTGTAGGTTAAATCAAGCACGTATTGGCCGTCAACTTTGCCCGCGGCAATCGCTGCGATTAAACCGCGCATAGGTATGCCCGCATCCGCTAACGCAACCGAAGCCGCGTTGATGCCTGCACACCTTGTCCCGGCGTCGCCCTGCAAAATTTCTATGAAAATATCTATGCCCGCTTTCGGGAATTCTTTTGTAAATATAGCCGGTTCCAGCGCATCCGCAACTACTTTGGATATTTCCTGCGACCTTCTATCTTGTCCAGGCCTTTTCCTGTCTTTCGTGGAAAATGGCGCCATGTTGTACCTGCACTTTATGTGCACTTTTTCGGAATTTTGCAAAAATTTCGGGAACAGTTCTCTCGGGCCGTAAACGCCTGCCACGGCAACCGTGTTGCCCATTTTGACATAAGCAGAACCTTCGGCATTCTTGAAAACGCCGGCCTTGACAATAAGTTCCCTCAATTCTTCGTTAGCTCTTCCGTCAGCTCTCATTGTTTTCACTCCCTTCGACATATTCATACGGTTTATCGGTTTTAACGCTTGAATTCGCATTTAGGAATTCCGTTATCGTGTTCGTTAACCCGTCCAAATGGGATTTCTCGTTGACCATGACAACAGCTTGTGTGGCAAGGTCTTCGTTCTCGCCTTTTATCCAGACACGGCCATTCTGTCCGATAACAATATTGCATCCCGTCTTCTCCTTGATCATGCTGATCATTGAGCCGGCCTTTCCGATTAATCGCGGAACCTTGGACGGCGTTATGTTTACAATCCTGCCTCCGCGCAATTTCTTGCACATCACGTCTTTCATGGTTACCTGTGTGTTCTTGTATTTTGAAACAGAAACAATTTTTGCGTAAAGTAAATCGCCGACATCGAAAATCCTGCTTAGGTCCGCCCCGCGTTCAATGTACTCATCGGAAGCTTCGCCTATTGACAATGACGCGTCATAAGGTGCGCTTATGTCCAAAAACCATGTTGACATTTGCACATCCAGGACTTCGCCTATTATTTTATCGCCGGCTTTTGGCATGTAGACGCCTGCTAGCGCATTGACGCTGATGTTTCTTTCGCGTATCGAAATTATGCCCACATTTTTAGCGAGTATTTTGTCGCCTTCCCTGAACGCGCCGTAACCGGGCAGATAATCCAAGCCTTCTGCCAAAACCTCGCCCGGCACGACTAGATCCCTTTCATTTTTTAAAATTGCCATTTCATTTACCTCTCAAAATGTTTTTAGCTCTTTGGATTCTATTTTTCCTTCCGTAATTTTATTTAATCTTTGTAACATCTCCGCTGCCAGCCCAGCGGGAACTTCGATCATGCATGTGTATGAACCGTCGCCGCCCCACGAATCTCTTTTCACAGAAGTCGTGCCGCGTATGACCGAACTGGCCTTTCCTGCATATTGGGCCGGTATGCGAAGCTCGATTGTGACGACCTCAATCTTGATCGGGAGCAAGGTTTTTATAGCTTTCACGACCCCGTCGACCTGGTCCTGTGCAGGCTCCATCGGATCCACGTGCACGCCGGCCTCGTCCATCGCATTTATTATCCTTTGCGCCGGATGCGGTGCATTTGTCTGCGGGTTAACGGCATTGCGCGCTATCATGTTCGCGATCTGGTTTTTCTTGTCCTCAACCATCTTCCTTCTTTGCTCCGTAGTTAGTTGTATCTCGCCTTCGCGGAGTATTTTTTCTGCGATTTTTTTCGCATCAATTGTGCCAAATATCTTTTGCACCACAGCGTCCTGTATGCGGTCTGCCTTGTGCGCATCCTTGAAAACGCCCGGGTATGCCAATATGTCGTCGATTTTGATATCCTTGCCTTTCCTGAACTCATGCGCCTTGACAGGATCGACCCAAATTTCAAATTTCTCTCCGGATTTAGCCAATCTTGCAATAACTGCATTGTCCAACGAGACTGCCATATTATCATCCATTTTGGTGTTATGTGGGTCTTCTTCCGGGAAAGGATAATAAAAGCCTTCCCGCCCGAAAACCCCGTTTTCTAGTTTTTTTGACTACCTACTATTATAATAAGGATAATTTAAGCTTTTCTAGCCTAGCAAAAAGCCTCAAGGACAAGCTTGCCTGTACCGTTTATTTTGGTGTATAACTTGCCGCCAACAAGCTCGTTGTCCAAAAAACCGGCGTCACCAAGTTTATCCACATAATAATTGAACTTTGACCTTGTAGGAACGCCGAAAATGCCCTGCGCCTCTTTTGAAAGTTCGGTGACAGATAACGCGCCTTTTTTGCCGATGAACTTCAGTATTTCAATTTCAATCTCGGAGATCGCCGCAATAGGCAATAAAGGTATATCGACTATATTTTTTCCGCCGTACGATATGAATTTTTCCTGTTTAAAAATTTCGTCGTATTTTTCCGGTTGGACATAGTAAGCTTTGCACTTTGTTATGGACGCGGCGAATATCGCGGCCGAAGTCGCTATATGGGAGCCGGAAGCTATATTTACAAGTATTTCATTGCCCTTTTCTTTCCTTATTATTTTTATGACTTTTTTGAAGCAGTCCAGGTAATCGTCATAAATGACCGGAACAAATTCAATCGGAAAGTACTTGGAAAATTTATTCCCGACGGCTTTTGCAATTTTATTCGTCTTTTCATTTACCCACGGTTCTATCTTTTCCTTGGTGAATTCCGGCACAATTAAATAAACTTTATCTGCGCCTAACCGTGTGCAGCCCCATATCGCGCGTTCCTTGTCCCAGCCCGTAACGAGTATGTGCACTTTCATAGTCTCGCTTTCGAATGCGAGGCATAAAAGCTTTAACCTTTCAGGAAATTCCTGAAGCGGAGGACACCCGTCGATAACGAAATTTAATAATAGTTTTCCATTTCCTGTCTTGATCCTATTCTATCAATATTTATTGTCCTGTCTATGAAGTCTACGACAAAAATAACCCTGTAATCGCCCACTCTCAGCCTGTATGTGTCCTCTCTGCCTTTCATTTTGATGATGTCAAGAGTTTCGGGAGATTTAGAAATCAAATCAATTTTGCTTATAATCTGTCTTTGCCTATCCTTCGGTATTTTTTTCAATGTGCCGAATATATGGTCAGGAACGATTATATTGAAGCCTTTCATTCTATACCCAGTTCTTTTTTTACCTGTTCCATAGTTTTGTATTTGCCAGCTTTTATCTCGGCTTCGGACTTTCTTATTTCCCCCAGATCGCCTGCGGTAAGTTTTTCAGATTCAATGGCCTTTTCGACGCGAATGACCCTCTTTTTTATGTCTTTCACTTCTTTCAGAAGCTCTTTGAGAAGGCCAGACTGCGCTAAATTTGTCATATACAAAATTTGCAAACTATGCAATAAATAGACATATAGGCGTCTTCAAAAAATTCCTGAAGCTTCAAACCCGCCGGACGCGCGTTTTAACCGCAAAACAGTTTTAAAAAATTCATGTCGTCGGAACAATGGCCAATTTTCTGTAAAGACAATTTAATCATAGGGAACCCGCAAAGCTCGACTGGCATTTGTACATTGTGGACTAACAAGGACCTTTTGGTAAAGAATATCCACAGGGAGCATTTTGCGGTCTGCGGCAACCTGTACACAGTCCAGGGAATAAATGCGATGCTGAAAAACATACTGGCAAACCCTTTCATACAAAATATAATTTTATGCGGCGCGGACCTGATGAAAAGCGGCGACGCTTTGGTTAGTTTTATTTCAAATGGCATAGACAACGAAAGAAAAATCATAGGTTCTTACGGTTTCATAGATTCGGACATAGACGGCGGGTTGATAGACAAATTGAGGAAAAATATCAGGATAGTGGACATGCGCGGGAAAGAAAAGGGCGTCGCAGATGAAATAAAAAAACTGCCTCCGGCGCCGCCGTTCATGGAACCCGTTTTTATAAAAACGTCCAAAGAAACGTCCCCTCCGATGGGATCTGACGAAATATCGTACAGGGTCGAAGGCAAAAACATCAGGGAAACGTGGCTGCGAATGGTTGATATCGTAATGAAATTCGGGAACGCGAAGCCTACGCAATACGGGACGGACGAAAAGGAAATACTTAATTTAGTGGCTGTGGTGAAAAGCGATTTAGATTGGAAAAGCAAGGATTTGGAAAATTATTACCAGACTTTTTTCAAAAAGGAAATCCCTTTCGGTGTAAAATACACGTACGGAAGTAGAATGCGCAATTATCCTCTTAGGGAAGGGAAAAATCTCGACCAGGTCGAAAATGTAATACAGAGGCTTAAAGGCGCCCTTCATACAAGGCGGGCTGTGGTATCGGTATGGGACGTGAACATTGACAGCGACGCTGACAATCCGGACCCGCCCTGTTTAACGCAGGTGATTTTCAACGTTTTTTGCAACAAGCTTTACGCAACCGCAGTATTCAGGTCTCACGATATTTTTGGAGTGTGGAAATTGAACGCGGCCGTCCTGATGAAATTGCAGAAAGAAATTGCCCATCGCGTAGGCATAACAGCAGGATCGTTAACGACAATTTCCGTAGACGCCCACATTTACGAAAACAACTGGAAGGAGGCCAAAGAAACCTTGGATAATGAATATCACGGTAAAATAATCCCGTTCGAGCAGGACAAGAACGGTTATTTCGTAATAGACGTAATAAACAATGAAATAATAGTCGAGCATCGCGTAAACGACGGACGGAGAAGCGATTATATTTTTCGCGGAAAAAAAGCGCAGCCTTTGTACCGCCAGATACTGCATGAGAATTTGGTTTTTAAATTGGACCACGCAGCTTACATAGGGCATGAACTTGCGCGCGCGGAAATCTGCCTGAAAGAAAACAAAAAGTTTGCGCAGGATGAGGCTTGAGTAAAATAGAAGTCAAAAAAATTTTGAAATTATAATTAACAAATACGCGTTTGGTTTTTTGTCTCGGCCAATCATTCCAGAGCGAGGCTGCTTTTTATAGCTTCATCCGTTTCTTTCATCTTTCCAGCAGATAATTTTCCATAATTTTTTATTATTCTGGTCCTGTCTATAGTCCTTATTTGGTTTAGAAGTATCGTACCGGGTTCTTTTAACGGCGAGTTTGTCGGACTTAGTTCAACATTGGTAGGAAATCGCTTTGAAAAAATTTTTGACGTTATCGGCGCAACAATGGTTATGGGGCTATACTCGTTGCCGATGTTATTTTGTATAACTATGGCTGGCCTAGTTTTGCCTTGTTCCGAACCCACGACAGGATCCAGTTTGACAAGAATAATATCCCCGCGCCTTATCCGCATACCATTCCCCGTTAGACTGACACATACATTGTATGTATCTAGTTATGAAAATCCGCTTTCTCCCATTCTTTATTGACCTTCGTCAGCTCTTCCTTCATCTCCAAGTAACCTTCTTTCATAAGGGCTTTTTTCCCCCTGGCACTCTTCTTCTCTATATGTATAAGCAATTCGTCCCCCAGCGTTATTTTGTTTGTTTCTACAAGCCCTTTCGGGATTATGACGCCTACGGAATTTCCCCATCTCTTAGGCTTTGTGATTACATCCATAAAATCCACAGTATAACTAATGTATAACTTACTCGTATTTATATGCAATGGTTTAAGGCGTTCCTATAATTTTACTTCTTCAAAGAATACAATTTCGCCCGCCCGACTGTGCGCAAAACTATCAGCCCGCGGACTTCGAGTATCGCAAGGTATTTGGACGCAGTTACGCGGTTGATTTTATTCTTCTCCGCAACTTCTTCTATAGTCATCCCCCATTCCGCGGCATTCCTAAGGCTATGTAAAATATTTTCCTCGGTTATTTCCATTTTTCTTTTCTTTGCCATTTAGATCACTGGTTAGAAACGGACGCTTT
>CAYZCD010000005.1:0-16251 GCA_964476825.1 uncultured archaeon | reverse complement strand
TTCTTTTCCTAACCATTCGCATCACTAAATTGTTTTTATGCTTATCAAAGTCTTTCCTTTCAGCGTACCGTTGTTTTCTATGCGCAGCTTGTACGTGCCTTTCTGCAATGTTTCAGTTCCTTGCACGTCTATGTCCGTGTATTTCAATTTCAATGTCAGCAAATTCTTGTCCCGCAACGGGTAGCCGAACGAAGGGTTGATTTGAGTCGTGAACTTTTCCTGGTCTAACAGTTCAGCGCGGTTCTGGAACGATTGCCTCGTTCCTTTTGTCACGATTGCGTAGATCTTGCTCTGCGATATCAGCCCGTTGACGTTTATCCTGTGTTCTATCGTTGTGTTTGAAGCGCCAACGTCAACGCCTCCGCCCGTTCCGTATAACCCGATAACAGAGTCGTTGAAGAACGACGCGATCCAGCGCGTGTTCCATTCAGAAGTGGCGTTTGTCTTGTTTGCGGGTATTTCGTTTGAAGGCGTTGTGTAAACCATGTAATTAGCATTGTCGCCCACAAAGAACTTCACGGTTAAATTCGTCGACGGTACGATCACAGATATCGTGAAAGTGCTCGTCGCATTGATATTTTGTCCCGCGAATGTGAAATTCGCAACAACATAATGCGTACCTGCATTGAACGAGGCCAAGCTAACAGTGTCAATGCGCGTAGCCGATCCGCCCGCCGGCACGCTGTACAATGACGAATTCCAGTAATACCTGTACGTTGTGTTGAACGTGGTGGAGTTGAATATGTAGACTGTTAAATTGCCGTTGGTGATGGCTTGGTTAGCTGTCGACGTAATTGTCGTTGTAATCGAAGCGGTGTCTGTGGTTCCGTACGTAGCTTGGTTTGCGGAGGTTGTTATAGTCGCATTCGTATTCGAGCTTATGTTAAACTGGGTCGTCGCACTGCGGACAACTTGGGATTGGCTTTCGTTCGTGTAATTGAACGACGCATTCAGCGTGTATACGCCTGTGAAGTTCTTGTAAGTTTGGAATGTCAAATTCAGGTTTGTGATGTTGAAAAAGTTGTTCGCTGCCGTAACTACGCTGGACGAGTAAATCTGCGAAATCCTCTGCGACGAGTTGTAAACTTCTACAGTCAATGTTCCGGTTACGTTTATTCCGCCTACCGATGATATGTTGCCCGAAATTCCTACTGCATCGTTAACCGTGTAATTTGTTCCGGTCCGGTTCGCGCCTATCCCGATTGTCGCGTTTATCCTTGTTACATCGAACGTCTTGACGTCATAACCTATCAATCCGCCCGCGTCGTTCACATTGCATCTTACACTGTATGTTCCCGCATTGTTAGCGCTGACATTCCAAGTGGTCGCGTTTGCTATCGTAACACCCGGGTTAATCGCGCCTATTGTCCTGCTTCCTATGTCCGGGTTCGTAGTCGCGGATCCGACAACAAGCCCGTTGTAATCGGTCACATTACATACCAGAGTTAGCGTGGTTATCGCGAACTGTACGGGGTTCCTCACGCTCACATTCACGGTCACGTTTGTAAATGCGGTGTATTTCAGCGCATTCAATGTAACATTTACATCAGCCGATGCGTTGTACGAAACCGTGAAATTGGCCACTTGGTAGTCCGATCCCGCTCCCCAGGTGAAATTCGCCTTCAGCGAATAGTTTCCGGTGAAATTGTACATCGAATTCCACACCTCGCTTATCTGGTACGGCGATGAAGGCGTCGCTGATATTGTTAAGTTCTTCAGGTTGGTTATCTCGTACGTCGCGTTCCAGACCGATAATGTCAGGTTTCCTGTAACGCCGAGATTGCCGCCGGCAGTCACGTTGCCTGTTATCGCAATCACATTCCTGTACGATAAAACGCTGGCGTTAAGAGTGATGTTTATCTGCGCTGTAAGGTTTGAGGTGACGTTGAAATCGACGCTGCTCGTTAACACAGTACGGTTGCCGGTGTCGTTGTAATATGTGAACGTCGTTGTTGCCCTGTAAGTTCCTGGCGGCTGTGTGCCAACGCCCCATTCGCGCTTGAAATAATACATTCCGTTCTTGTATCCGCCGTCGTGGTGATAAACTGCGACATCGTCGAAGCGCGCGCTCGATTTTTCCGTTCCCAAAGCAACAAGTCCGCCTGTTATCGGCGTTGACACGTCCGTCGTATTGATGCGTCCCAACCCGCCAATTTCAGCTTCAACCCTGTCCTCGCGCGTTGTAATGTTCATGGTGTACCATGTGTCTTTCTGTATGTTTATCGTTCCAGCAGACGCGTCTGTTATATTAGCCGCACCAGCCCCGCTGTTCTTGTATATCGCAGAGTCGCCGGTGGATGGGATGTTGATCAAATAGTACTGTGTCGAGCTTTCATAGCGCACATAAACCTGCGTGTTGTTCGCAACCCCGCCGAGCATGTTGAATCTCAATGAAGTTGTGTAATCGGTCCAGTACGAATTGTTTTTAATCTTCGTGATCGCGTTTATATCCGACGACGAATTGGCAGTTTGTATGTACGCGCCGTTCTGCACAATCCACGAGCCTATCGTTGCGTTCCAGCCTTCAGCCGAACCGTCGGATTCGTTGAAATGGTCTTCGAATGTGTACGGAATCGTGACGTTTTGCGTCTGCGGGTATGTTGTCTGCGCAGCCCCGTAAATCGCCCAGTACACAGACCTCAAAAACATGTCTTTCGCTTCCGCGGTCCAGTACGTAGCGCGATAAGGACCGAACGCGACTACACGTCCCGCGTTTGTGTCATTAACCCCTATGATCGTTCTTCCAGACGTCCCGTCATCCGCTAACTCCGTGCCTTTGAAATCGAATAAATAAAGCGAGTTGTAAGTAACGTCCTGTATTTCCGAAACGTTCGTTGCGTTATACGAACCTGTAACTGCGTGCGAAACTTTTACGTTCGCGTCGCGCTGGAATCTTCCGCCCCATGTCGACGATAAATTCATATCAACAGCGCCTTTGATCATTCCGTAGTACGTCATCACGACTGGCTTCCCGCCGACAATCTGTCCCCAGACATTCTGCGATATGTATTTCATGAAAAAGTTGTCGTAAGACGCCTCGCCCCAGACTATAACGTTGTACAGCGAAGGCGCCCACGTACCCGCATTAACAGTATCGTCATCTATCAAAGTCACATTGTATCCGGCGGTCGTTAGCGTGGAGTTGTAAAGATACTCGTATGTATCAAGCGCGCTCGCATTGGAAACTATCAGACCGACGTTGTCCGGGTTTATTCTTCGTATCGTGACGTCAAGCGTGCCGTTAATCTCCTGATTGCCTAATCGCACAAGCGTGCCGTTTATCAAAACTCCCTGGTTTTGCGTGATGTTTTGCGTGACATTCACGAACATCGTTGAGATGTTGGTGTAGATGCTCGCGTTTACGTAGATTGTTGTAAAGTTATTCGCATTCCTGTAGAACGCGCGCGCTGCTGTGTAATTGAGGCTGTAGTTTCCTGCGTGTATGTCCGTGACATTGTACTGGCTCGAATAATTTCCAACATTGAAGTTAAGCATGCTTACATTGCGCGAGTAATACGGCACGTTCTTAAACCCGTTTGCGTACAAGCTTGTTAAATTCATGGAAACGTTGACGCTCGTTATCTCGTCTCCGCGCAAATAATCCCGGACGGTCGCATTTAATGAAACATTTTGTCCCATTGAATAGTATGCTGTGCTCGGTAGAACCAATCCGATCCATAAATTGCCATAAATGCCGACGATTCTCGATACGGAAGATTCGGAATAGTTCTGGTCGCCCGCAAACCATAATGTGAAGTTGTACGGGTTCGGCAGATCATTTATCGTGATATTATATATCGTGTTGTTCGATGTTGTTAACACGCCCACAGAAGTGTAGTTAGCAGAGTAAGGTCCGGTATAATTGAATGTCAAGTTCAATATCTTCGTCTCACCGCTGAAGAATCCAAGAGGCGTGGCTAAAAATCCTGTCGCATTTATCCAATCGCTGCGGTTGTAATCGTTATTCCCATTGGTCCCGTTGAAGAATATCGAAGGCGTTGTCGAAGCTTTCGGGATTGATAAAATCTTCGACACATTATACGCCGTGTAGTTTTGTGATTCTTGGTATGTTGCGTTGTACTGGTAAATTCCAGCCGCGGATAATTCCATGAATTGCCCGATGCCTGCTAGGTATGATGTGTTTATTTCACTCGCCGTCAATGTCCTATTGTAAACCTTCACTTCGTCGATTGTGCCTTTGAAATAAGTACCGGCTCCCTGGTTGTTTCCGGCTATGAAAGTATTTCCTGAATTTGTTAAGCTGGTTGTTGATAATGATACCGTTGCGTTCAACACGCCATCTATGTATATTTTAACATTGCCGGCTCCTATTACACAAACAGCATGGTGCCATACACCGCCGGTGATCAGGTTTCCAGTTGAAACAGCGGATGCGAAGCCGTTGCCTGTGCCCTGTCCAGCCAAACATTGCAAATTAGTCGGGTCGTTCATCCGGAAATAATATCCGTTTGCGGCTTCTACTTGTGTCGATGTGCCCCTGGTTAAAATAAACATATTGCTGGCGAGGGTGTTGCCTTTAATCCACGCCGAAACCGTCATGTTTTGCATATTCAAGCTGCTCCCAGAACCGAGATCTACAAAATCATCCACCCCGTCAAACTGCAGCGCACCTTTTAATTTTCCAGTGACACGCGTCGCATTCGCCCCGCCTGTCATAATGCCCATGTTATTCCATCCGGACGAGTCGTTCGTTTGGTTGTTGCCAATTAAATTATCCTCGTCAAAATGCCACCAGCCAACCAAAGCAGAATCATTCGTGTAAGCGACAGGAGTTCCGTTGCGTGATAATTCTATGCCATTGACCGCATCGCCCAACCTGACAAACGCCGTCGTGTTAACCGGTCTCGGATAAATCAATGGCATGTCGTTCCATACTCCGCGCGCGGACGCATTAATCTCCTCGAAAGAACGCGAGTAGTTGTAAACGCGGACTTCATCGATTGAGCCGTTGAAATAATCGACCGACCATTTGCCTATTAACAACGGCGCGTTTGTGTTGCCGATAGACGCTATCGTCGGAACGGCGCTGCTAACTAACGCCCCGTTTACAAACAATGACGTGTTGCCGTTTTTGAAAGTCGCCGCAATGTGATACCATTGCCCGATATTGAAGTTCGCTGCGTTGTAAACCGTCGCCTGGTTCGACGCTCCGTTGTTGTCCACTTCCCATCTCAAGTATGAAGAATTGACGTCAAGGTTGAAGCCGTTTAACGGCCCTGTCCCCAGTTTGTTGATAATTCTTTTCGGGTCTGTAGCGCCGAGATATTTGAATGCTATCCACATCTCCACGCTTGTTTCATTAGTCACGTTAATGCTTGCCGCGTCGGGAACAGTCGCATAGTCGTCGACGCCGTCAAACGTCAATGCGTTTCCAAACCTGCCTGACATATTCCTCGTAACATTGTTTACTCCGGTCCACGTTCCATCATTCCCAAACCCGCTCTGGTCGTAAACTTTTGCTGCGGAATCATTTTCATCAAACGAGAGATGCAAAACTTCGCCCAATTGCTGGCCGGTTTTGTTGGTGTTGTTCATCTGTATCCCCAGTATCGGCGTAGATTTCTCTATCCTCAAAATTCTCTGCACAGTTATCGATGTGTAGTTCGCCGAAGAGAAGTATCCGGTGTAATTGTAAATTCCCGCAGCTAATATTTCATCGTCCGTTATGTTATCAGGCCCGGATTGTTTGTTCGTGTACGAAGTCCCATTTTTGAATAATGTGAAACCACCTTCAAACGTGCCCGTCGGGTTTTCGAAAGTGTGCGTCTTGTACAAAGAGATGTTCGTCGGCGCGCCGTACGAATAGTTTATGCTCACCTCCGTGCCGTTTGTGTAAAGATGGAACGTGATATTCCCTTGCGGCACGCTCAATATTTTCGAGACGTTGTACGCCGTGTAGTTTTGTGATTCTTGATAGGTTACGTTGTACTGGTAGATGCCAGCCGCGCTTAACTCGTCATGCTCGCCGACGCCGCGCTGGTATTCTAATTGTATCTCGCGCGTGGATAATGTTCTATTGTATATTTTCACTTCGTCTATCGTGCCGTTGAATATTTCGTTGGTAGGTTGTCTAATGCCGATATACACATTGTTCCCATTTGTTGTGTTTATACTGCCCGATAACGTGTTACTGGTTGTGTCCAACGCGCCGTTTATGTAAATGTTTGTTGTTCCTAAAGAAGTGTAAGTGACAGCTACATGATACCACGTATTTGTTTGAAGTGATGCGGTTCCAGCGACACTGCCACCTTGCTGTGTGTAATTTGTTCTAAAGAATATCAGGTTGTTGCTGTTATAGTGGGTTGCCAGACCATAAGCTGTGTTTTGGTTGATATCGGTACTAAGTCGTTTTGAGACTATTGTATCATAATTATTTGCAATGAAACCGCGCGAATAAATCCATGCTGATATGGTCAAGTTATCTGTTATTGCTAAGCTGGACGGGTTGCCCAAGTCGACATAATCATTGACACCGTCAAACTGCAATGCGTTCCTCAATCTTCCTGTGATGTGACTGACACCACCGGTCAGCGTTCCTTTATTATTCCACCCGCTCGAATCATTCGCAACCGTGTTCCCGATTAAATTATCCTCATCGAAATGCCACCAGCCCACGAGAGCGGAGTCGTTTGTATACGCGACAGGCGTTCCGTTGCGTGATAATTCTATGCCATTGGCGGTATCGCCCAATCTTACAAATCCAGTAACGTTAGTCGCGTTCGGGTACGTTTCTGCGAGGTCGTTCCAGATGCCTTTCGCACTGTCGTTAATTTCCTGAGCTGAAAGAGAGTAGTTGTAAATCCTTACTTCGTCGATTGAGCCGTTGAAGAAATTGTTTAAATTTGTGCCTATTAACAGCGGAGCTGCATTGTCCCTAATATTTCCGGCGTGCCCCGTCGAGTTTATCAGTACGCCGTCGATGTAAATTCCGAGTGTTGTGCCATTGTATGTGCCTGCAACATGGTACCATCTGCTCGCGAAAACTCCGCCAGCCCTTAATATGCCGTTCCATGTGGTTGAGTTTGCGACGTTGAACGAGAAATAATCATTGCCGTTGCCAACCCCTCCGTTGTTGCACGGTGTCAGCATATAACCGCCGTAAGGCGATGTGATTGTCGTTCTTGTGACGCCTCCTTGCCCGCACCCTTTGTACAAATTAACATAGAACCACGCCATCACCGTAATCTGGTTGCCTGTTACGTTCAACGGGTTGTTGGTTGTGGAAATTGTTGCGTAATCATCCGCGCCGTCAAAGCTCAAAGCGTTTCCGAATCGTCCTGTCATGTTATGCGTAACATTATTCGCACCAGTCCACGTCGCGTCGTTTCCAAATCCTGATTGATCGCGTGCTGTTTGTGTAGTGTTCTCATCGAAACTCCAATAGCCAACCAACCCTGAACCAGTCGCGAAAGAATTGTTCGTCGCAATCCCTAATATTGGAGTCGCTTTCTGTATGAACATAGTGTATGAAACATTGGAGTAAGTGTAATTCGCAATATTTAGCAAAATCGCAGAGTAATTGTTCGGGCCCGCGGGCAGAATTGCATTTTCAGAAACGTTGCCCGGCCCTCCGCTTCCCAGCGAAGTTCCATTGCGCCAAAGCTGCAGTTTGCCTTCGTTGTTGTACAATATCTATTTCGTGTATGTGTTTGCGTTGGTGGGTTTGCCGTCGAAAATCGAAGTTACATCCGATTGTGTTCCGTTAAGATATAATGACAAGCTCGGATTTCCTAACGGTATGCTCAATATCTTCGAAACATTATACGCAGTGAAGTTTTGTGATTCTTGGTATGTTACGTTGTACTGGTAAATTCCGGCAGCTAATAATATCGTGTCGTTCAGAATCGTATTAGCAGTCCCGTTCGATACGCTCGTCCCGTTCCTTGTCAGGTTGACAACAGCGGACGAGTCTCCAAGCCTCACAAAGCCCGTGACGTTAGTCGCGTTCGGGTACGTTTCCGCAATGTCGTTCCATACGCCCTGCGCAGACTGGTTTATTTCCGCAGCGCTCATCGAGTAATTGTAAATGCGGACGTCGTCTATCGTGCCGTTGAATGGGCTTGTGCCATCGTTTCTTGAGCCTATAAGATAATTTGAATTTTGTGTGATGGTTAAAGTTTCTGTAGATGTATTTGTTTGCACGCCGTCGATATACATCGTGCCCGCAGATGTCGCATTATTGTAGGTTAATGCAACATGGTACCATCTTCCCGGCGTGTATGAGCCAATGATGTGGTCAGTTCCTACCCACGAGTGGAATTGGCCGTTCTGTACGTTTATTAGCGGTGCAAGTCCATTGTTGACTGTGGTCGACTTACCTATGGCAATTTCAACATTGCTTGAGCTGTCGCTTGGATTTATCCATGATGACAGTGTAAATTGGGTCCCGACAGTCAGAACAGTATTGGATACGTTTACAAAACCGCCCTTGCCATTGAACGTCAGCGCATTCCCGAATCGTCCGGTCATATTGTGCGTAACGTTATTGCCACCAGTCCATGTCGCGTCGTTGCCGTAGCCAGACTGGTCTCTCGCAGTTTGCGTCGTATTCTCGTCAAACGACCAGTAGCCAACTAAACCTGATGCAGTCGCGAAGGAATTATTTGTCGCTATTCCCAGTATCGGCGTCGATTTTTGTATCGTGAAATAAGAATTGACAGCGCTTCCATTGGTCCAGTTCTGCGATTCCGAATAATACGCCGAGAAGTTGTAAATTCCCGCAGGCCACGTTATATTTGAAGAGACGTTGCCAATCGCTCTCGACACTTCGGTGCTGTTTCTTAATAAAACTATTGAAGCTAATTGATCACCTAAACCAGCGGTTATGTTCGCCCAAACCGCAAGCGGGTCGCCGTAAGCAAAGCCGGAAGATACATTGAATTTGACAGTGATGTTTGAAGATCCTCTCGCAACGTTTAACATCTTCGAAACATTGTACGCCGTATAATTCTGCGACTCCTGGTATGTTACGTTGTATTGGTAAATGCCAGCCGCGCTTAACTCGTCATGCTCGCCGACGCCGCGCTGGTATTCTAATTGTATCTCGCGCGCGGATAATGTGCGGTTGTATAATTTCACTTCATCGATCGAGCCGTTGAAAGGCGGCTGTTCTAATTCTATCGCTCTGCTCATGCCGCCTATGCCGATTGAATTTACAAATATATCACAGTCCGGAGCAGCGTTTCCAACCATTCTTCCATGCGGTGATGCTGCGCTTGCATTGAAAACGCCATTAATATAAATTGCGACAGTTGTTGCGTTCCTCGTAGCGGCCACGTAAGACCATGTGCCGTTTGGAACCCCTCCGGCAGATGATATGAAAGTATCAGGGTTTCCTATCTGAACCCTAATCTGCCCGGCACTGAACTGGAGACCCCAGTCATCGACAACCCCGCATTGTTCATTATCAACAATAGAACCACCTGAAGAAATGGTCGGTTTTATCCACGCGGACGCTGTAAAGTTCAAAAGCCCGACAGACGAAATATTTACATATTGCCCGTTTGCAACAAAACTTAAACCGTTTCTGAGTTTTCCTGAGGTTCGGTTTGTGAAGTTCTTTAAAACACCCAACCTGTTCCAGCCCGACGAGTCGTTAGCAACCGTATTTCCTACTAAATTATCCTCATCGAAATGCCACCAGCCCACGAGAGCGGAGTCGTTTGTATACGCGACAGGCGTTCCGTTGCGTTCCAGTGAAATCCCGTTAACCGCGTCTCCCAATCTTAAAAATCCGGTTACGTTCGTCGCGTTCGGATACGTTTCTGTGATGTCGTTCCATATCCCTTTCGCGCTGTCGTTTATTTCCTGCGCGGACATCGAGTAGTTGTAAATGCGGACTTCGTCGATTGAGCCGTTGAACGCCCTACTTCCAAAATCTGAAAGTCCGATAGTTACCCTGTTTCCTGTTTGCCTCGTGCCTGAAAATGTATCAGTTCCTCCCAAAACGCCGTCAACATAGATACTTATGGTATTCCCTGAAATAGTGCCGGCCACATGATGCCATGCGTTCAAGCTTATTTCCGGCCCTATTGCTACAAATTGTGTAGCGCCGTTTCCAACCCGAAAATCAACACGTTGTCCGCTTCCACCGCCTAAAAATATATTGTAAGGTCTGGTAAAATCGTTTTTTCCATAATGGGTAGAAATGGGTTCAGCATTGCCAGCCGATTTCCAATATATCCATCCTGACACTGTCAGATCTCCGGTAATGCTTGCGATGTTTGCGCCATTGCCCGCATCTACGAAATCATCCACACCGTCAAACGTCAATGCGTTTCCAAACCTGCCTGACATATTCCTCGTAACATTGTTTACTCCGGTCCAGATGCCGTCATTCCCAAACCCTGATTGGTCATACGCTTTGTTTGAAGATGAATTCTCGTCAAACGACAAATACAAAACATTTCCAGATGAGGCAAGGAGTGAGTTGTTCGTCTGTATTCCCAAAATCGGCGTCGCTTTCTCGACAACAAATATTTTTGAGAAATTATATCCTGTGAAATTTTGCGTCTCCGGATAAGAAGCGTTGTACATCCAAATGCCCGCGGGCAATGTCGCGTTCTCGCTTATGCTTGTTCCGCCGCCGACTGTTGTTGAATTTCTATATAGCGTCAGTGCGGGCGCGTCTCCCAACCTCACGAACGCAGTCGTGTTCGAAGCCTGCCCGTAAATGTAATGTATGTCGTTGAACACGCCTTTGGCGGATTCGTTTATTTCCGCAGCCGAGCGGGAATAGTTGTATATTTTCACTTCATCTATCGTGCCGTTGAAATACCTGAACCTGGCAGTGCCAGGAGACGTTCCGATTGCAAATATTTTGCCTATGCTGGCTTTCCCTCCTGTGTTATTGGAAAAGAAATTGTCCAAAATCCCATCCACGTATATTTTGTGCACAGACCCGTCGTATGTGTAGGCAAGGTGATACCACGTGTTTTTGCTTAATGTGCGGTTCGTTAACACCAAGTTGCCTCCCCAGCTGTCGCCTGCGAGATGCGCTCCGTCCACTTGTCCGTTTGGGTAAAGCATCAGGCGGTATTCGTAGTATTGCTGGTCCGGTTTGTACAATATGTAGCTGTAAGCTTGCGGGTCTGTTCCGTTTGGATATTGTGTTATTTTAACCCATGCCTCAAGCGTTATCGCTCCGGAAATGTTGAGGCTCGGGCTCACGTTTGCTGTAACTGCATCATCCGGATGTATGAATGACAGCGCGTTGCCGAACCTTCCCGACGTGTTATGGGATACGTTGTTATCGCCTGTCCACGATACGTCGTTGCCTAAACCGCTTGAATCGTAAGCCTTGTTTGAAATGTTCTCGTCAAACGTCCAGTATGCAACTAAACCTGACCTGCGCCCGTCATTGATGAACGAATTGTTCTGTGCAATGCCGAGTATAGGAGTTATCTTTTCTATCTGCACGATCTTCGAAACGTTCTTTGCGGAATAATTCTGGGAATCTTGGTAAGTCGCGTTGTATTCGTGTATGCCCGCTTCTTCGAGTATGTTATGCTGGCCGATCCCGCGCAGGTACTCGGCATTTGCCTCTGCCCGCGTTAATGTCCTGTTGTATATTTTCACTTCGTCGATAGTTCCGTTGAAATACTCCGGAGTGGAGTCCCTGTTACGTCCTATCTTTAACGGTTGCGTCCCGTTAGTCAAAATTGTTCCGGTTAAATCAACTCGTCCGCTTTCATAAACGCCGTTGACGTAGACACTCACGCCGTTTGTGGAGTTGACAGTGCCGACTAAATGATACCACGTTCCATTTAGCATGAGCGTGTTCGTCGTTACGGGGAAATTTCCTGTGGTAGTATAGACGTAAAATATGGCTTTTCCCGGTGTAGTTGACCTTAACCATCCCCATTGCGGGGCGTTTGCAAAGTCCCCCTTGAAAACAATTCCATCCCAATTTGTCCTTGCTGAAAAGTCCTGTGCAGGATTTATCCAGACCGATACGCTCATATTCGATACGTTCAATGATGTGCTGTCCGGAATTGAAACGAAATCATTGGAGCCGTCGAATTTCAATCCTCCTCTGAACCTGCCCGCAACGCGCGTAACATTGTTACCTCCTGTCCACGACCCTTGGTTATTCCATCCTGACGAATCGTTAGTGAAATTGTTGCCGATTAAATTATCTTCGTCGAAATGATACCATGCGACCAGCGAAGAGTCGTTTGTGTATGAAATGGGCGTCCCGTTTTTATCCAGCGAAAACCCGTTTGAGGAATCTCCCAGCCTGAGCAATCCCGTGATGTTCGCAGGCTGCGAATACAAGTAATGCCTGTCGTTCCACACGCCTTTCGCGGACTGGTTTATCTCCGCATTGTTCATCGAATAATTGTAAATGCGGACTTCATCGATTAGTCCTGTGAACTTGTTGCTGCCGTCATTATTGATGCCTACCATCCAGTAAGGCTGCGCACCGCCCACAAATCCGTTTGTGCATCCGCTGCAAGCACCGGACGGGGATCCGGATACTTCATTCCCGTCCACAAATAAGCTTACATGTGAAATATTGAACCTCGCAGCCACATGGTACCATGTGTTGTTGCTTAACTGGTATGATGGAGTGTCCACTTCCACGCCGTTTTGGTTTTTCAACGCGAAATAAGTTTTTCCTGCTTTAGATCCGTCCATTAATAACGAATATCTCGCAGCAGAAGAGCTATTGCCCATGGATACTATCCTTTGGTAATCGTTTGCGCCGCTGCCGTCAAGTTTTATCCAAGCCATTATTGTAATGGCGCCTGTAATGTTGAGGTTGTTGACATTGGTTATGTTTATCCCGCTTGTTGACGTCGCGATTGCGTTCCCGAATTTTCCTGTTGTGTTATGCATGGCATTGCCGAACACGGCAGTCCCGTCGTTGCCTAAACCGCTTGAATCGTAGGCCGTGTTGCCGATTGATTCGTCAAAGCTTAAGCGCAAAACTTCGCCCGAAACTCCCAGCGGCGAATCGGAATTGTTTATCTTAACTCCGAGTATCGGAATTGCTTTGTCGATGTCCAGATATTTCGTAAAGTTCTTCGCCGTGTAATTTTGCGTTTCTGTGTAACTCGCATTAAACTCGTAAATCCCCGCTGCGGATAATTCATTTAATTGCAGCAAACCGCGGTAATATTCCGCTGTAATTTCATTCTGTGTCAGCGTTTTGTTATAAACTTTCACTTCGTCTATCGTGCCGTTGAACCTGTCTGTTGCCCATGAACTTACCGAAAGCATCGTCGTATTTAATGTGAAATTCGATATTTGCGTGCTGGTTATGAAAGTGCCGTTGACATAAAGCCTTAACCTATCGCCGTCGTAAGTTCCGGCTAAATAAGCCCAGCTGCCCGCGGCTATCGCGCCCGCACTTCCGCTGACTGTTGCCTGTGATGCGCCGTGGGATACGCCGAAGATTGCGGCGCCTGCGGAATTTGTAAATAATAATGTTCCGTTGTATGCATTTGTTGCCCACGGATATCCTTCTATAATCCTATTCCAGTTTTTATGCCCGCTTACTTTTACCCATACCGTAAACGAAAACCTGTCCCGAATGTAATTGAAGCCTGATGCGGGTGTCATGTTAGCATATTGTACAGAGGCCGTATCGAAACTAAGGGCATTTTTAATCTTTCCTGCAGTGTGGTTCACACCGCCGGATAATATTCCTTGGTTATTCCACCCGCTCGAATCGTTCGCAATTGTATTCCCAATTAAATTATCCTCGTCAAAATGCCACCAGCCAACGAGAGAAGAATCGTTTACGTAAGCTAACGAACTTCCGTTCCTTTGCAGATCCAGCCATGCAACATCGTCGCCCTGCCTCAAGAACGCAGTCGTGTTCGAAGCCTGCCCGTAAATGTAATGAATGTCGTTGAATACGCCTTTCGCTGATTCGTTTATCTCCGCAGTTGTCATAGAGTAGTTGTAAAGCTTGACTTCGTCTATAGTGCCGTTGAAGAATTTTCCGGAGCCGCTGGAAACGCCTCCGATAATCAAAGGCCGTACATTGCTGTTTAAATTTCCGGTCATAGCCGTCGATGCAGCATAGACGCCGTCCCTGTAGAGCGTAAGCCCGCTGCCGTTGTATGAGCATGTCCAATAATTCCAAGTGTTTAAAGAGAACGTGTTTGGATCTGTTGCCGTGTATGTTGTAGTGGCGGAATCCATTGCAAGGCATCTCATATTGTCGCCTCCGCCGTCAGGCGACATTATGAACGTGAAGTCCGAGCTTATTCCTTTTTCAGCTATTCTGGGCGTTTGCGTGTAATTATTCGCGTAAACCCACGCAGAAAGGGTAAAGAAACTCACATTGAGGGACGACGAAGGATTCACAGTGGCGAAATCATCAACCCCGTCAAACGCCAGCGCGCTGCCGAACCTTCCGGACGTGTTATGCGTCGCATTATTGTTTCCCGTCCACGTCGCGTCATTTCCATATCCCGAAGAATCAAACGCAACTGTCCCGTTAACTTCGTCGAAACTTAACGCAAGCACAGCGCCGCTTCCCCTGTTGTCCGATACGAAGGAATTGTTATTCTGTATTCCGATAGCAGGCACAGCTTTCTCGATAGTCAACGGCAATAATATTGATGAAGAGGTGTAATTTTGCCCGCCGGATGTGTTCAGCAGGTAGAAATACTGGCCCGCACCAAGCACAGCAGTTTCATTGATAGTTGTCGATGTGTTGCCGATCAGCGTGCCATTCCTATACAGGCTTATGTTGAAATCTCCAGTGCCGAGCCGGTTGGTCATGTTGGCAATGAAAATCGTCTGCGTCGAATAAATCACGCGTGAGTTGTTGAGCTGGATGGCATCATTCGATGTCAATGAGCGGTTAAAGACCATCAATTCGTCAATAGTGCCGTTGAACCATGTTGCTCCCAGGCTTGATATATCCCCGATTGTCAGGTTGTTAACGCCCGTAAATGTTCCTGTCAGCGTTTGCGAATTTATCTCGTTGAAAGCTCCGTCAACGTAAACCGCAAGGTGCGTGATGTTAACTGTCGCAATTACATTATGCCAGTTGGAATCGTTCAATGTATAAGTTCCTACATCTCCTGTTGTCGGCGTAGACGCGCTTCCGTTGGTCAGGTCAAAGCTCGCGGTTGCGCGTCCCCCGCTTGACGAACCTACTGAAAATCTCCAGCCTGCAGAATTTCCGCCAGAATTTTCCTTTGATATGATCCTCTGGTTGTTTACGGTCAAAGGCAGCGAAGACAATTTTATCCACGCGGAAATTGAGAGCGTGCCGTTTACGTTGAATAAAGACGAGTTTCCTAGATCCACATAACTTGCAGTCCCGTTGAAATTCAAAGCGCGCCCAAACCTGCCGTCAACTTGTGTTGTTAAATTCAATCTTCCGATGTTCCCGTTGCCGGAAGAATCGTTGGCCGTGTTCGCATCTTCAAATCTCCAATAGCCTATCAATCCCGTTGTGTTAACGAAAGCGCCGGTCGTATTCGCAATCGCAATCTCCGGATTCTTTTTGTCAACAATTACAGGCAGAACCAATTCTTCGGAAGTGTAGTTTTGGTTTCCGCTTGTATTTAATTTGTAGAAATAAGTTCCCGCTCCGAGTGTTGCGGAGTCGTTTAATTGCAAAGAGCTGCCAACGTACTCTGCGTATATCTCGTCTGCTGTCAATGAGCGGTTGAATATTTTAACTTCGTCAAGCATGCCGTTGAAATAATTCGGGTTTTCGCCCGGAACAGGATTTGCCGAATAACCGAAAACAAGCGGGATTCCGTTTGCTGCGGACGTTGAAGAATCATCGCCTGTTGTGTTTGTTTTAATTCCGTTGATATACAGGTTGATGCTCGTGTTAGCTTGTCTTGTGAAAGCCACATGATACCATGTGTTTGTTGATAGGGGATAGGTGAGTATTTTTCCGCCTACGGTATTCGCGTCCCATGCCGCCTGCAATACTCCGGCGGAATTCACCAGAATACGGTAACCTGTGGTGGTTCCGTCCCTCTTGTCGAGTATCGACGCCGCAGTCGCCGGCAACGAAGTAACCTCTGTCCAGAATTCAAATGTCACATTTCCCAGCAATCCGACATCAAATGCGTTGTCGCTTGTTGTAACAAAATCATCCACCCCGTCAAACGTCAGCGCGCTCCCGGATTTCCCGGAAGTGTTCCAAGTTACATTCCCGTCCCTGACCCAGCTCGCGGTGTTTTTATAGTTGCTGAAATCATTAGCAACGCTTCCCGACCAGTCCTCAGACGGTAAGTACAAACGCGC
>CAYZCD010000004.1:6335-37744 GCA_964476825.1 uncultured archaeon | reverse complement strand
TCCACAAGACCACGTCATGTAACGCAAAACTTCGCGAGAAATAGAAATCAAATGAATGAATCTACGGGTTGAACTTTTTATCCATAGCCTCAGGCGAGAATTGAACTCGCAACCTTTACCTTACCAAGTTCGTCCTGCACGGATTTTAACCGGAACAGTGTAACGCTCTACCATTGAGCTACTGAGGCATTTCAAACAGAAACAGGTGCTATTTTGTATGCACCTGTTTCTAGTTGTTATTCAGTTTACTGTTTGTTTTCTAACTCTTAAATCCTATAATATCGGAATAAACCATATGAAAATCCTAGTCGTCGGCAGCGGCGGGCGCGAACACGCCTTTACCTGGAAATTAAGGCAGGAACTGTACAGCAACAACGAGCTTTTCGTGGCAAACGGAAACGCAGGAACCGGACAAATAGCTCAAAATGTTCCGATACAGCCCGATAACATATTGGGATTGACAGATTTTGCAAGGCGCAAAAAAATAGACTTAACATTTGTCGGGCCCGAACGTCCTCTGGTTTTGGGTATAGTGGACTCATTTCAAACTTACGGGCTGCCGATAGTCGGGCCAAACCAAAACGCGGCAAGATTAGAAGGGAGCAAAATTTTTGCAAACGAATTTATGGAACGCTATGACATACCGCATCCGAAATCTTTTGCCGTCGATAATATTGAACAAGCGTTAAGCGTGGGCGATTACATGCTTCGCACTCACGGAGTTGGTGTGGCCAAAGCCGACGGTTTGGCAGCGGGCAAAGGCGTGATAATTTACCGAAGCCGGGAAGGATTGGAAAACGCAGTCGATGAAATAATGGTAAAAAACCGCTGGGGAAACAGGATACTGATGCAAGAATTTATTGAAGGCGAGGAAGCATCTTTCATAGGATTTACAGACGACAAAACATTTTTGCCGCTTCCGTACACACAAGACCACAAAAAAATTTTTGATGGCGATATAGGCCCTAACACCGGCGGGATGGGCGCATACGCGCGCGCGCCGATAATCACGGATGAAATGGAAGACAAAATAATTCGCGACATAGTAATGCCCACGTTGCACGGGTTGGAACAAGACGGCGTACAGTACAAAGGAATTTTATATTTCGGCATTATAATCAAAAACGGACGCCCGTATCTTTTGGAATACAATTGTCGGGGAGGCGATCCCGAAACTCAGCCGGCGATGGCTCTTTTACAATCTAGTTTGTTGAACATAGGCTACGCTGTAACAGAAGGTAATCTTAATCGCATCAAACTGAAATGGTCGCCGCAGTCCGCAGTTACGGTTGTGTTAGCATCGCAAGGTTATCCATCCGACGAATACAAAAATCATTTGGGTATGGAAATTTCCGGGTTGGAAAGAAATGACATGATAGCATTCCACGCCGGAACGGTGAAATTGCCGGACGGAAGAATAGTCACATCAGGCGGACGCGTTGTTGGTGTGACCGCAATGGGAAATACAATACAGGAAGCGAGAAACAAAACATACGCAGCAATAGGAAAAGAAAACGACGGAATATATTTCGACGGCATGTTGTATAGAACGGATATAGCTGTGAAGGCTATTCCGGCTTAGCTAACGAGGCTTTCTTTTCTTTCTTGAATTGGGCAAGAAGCTTTACCAGCTTCATCTTATGCCCGCAGAATTTGCACGCAACCGCAAAAGGCTTTTTCCATTCTTCTGTGGTATCATCGCCCTTCAAGCACATCGGGCAGACATATTTTACTTTCGCGCTGTTGCTGTCTTTCGGGACTAAAACTTTTATCATGCCTGTAACTTTCCCTTCATCGTTCTGCAATTCGCGTGACGTCATATAACGAACATTGCTCATAATAATGAACCTGCTAAAAATGCTATAATCGCGACCACCATATTTATCTTTATTAATTCGTCCGCTTTAGCCAATAAAGCCGTATTTTTACCGTCTCTTATGATGCTAAAAAGCGCTGCAAACGCACTAAGCGAACTCACTGTAATGATAACCAGGTATTTTATGGATACAAGGCCAAAAACATAAGGCACCGGGCTAAATATTATAAAAGCGATTAAAGACGCAACCGACGTTTTCATGGTCCTGCTCGCGTCGAATTTGGCATAAGAAGAAAAATGCTTTAAGAAATTCACTAGGAATGTCGCACGGTCCTTGGTTTCATCTGTTATGCTTTTGATCATATCGCCGGCAAAATTGGAAAAAAACAATAAAATTGACATCAAATACGCGGTTTGTGAATATCCGTAAGCTCCGGAGCCCAGTATGACGGCAACAGACGAGGCCGCGCCTATTACGATGCTTCTTATGAATCTTACATTTTTAAAACACGCAAGGTAAGCTGCCAACAAAGCCGCGACTAAAATATAAAAAAAGCTTGTGTTCAAGCTGATACTATAAGACACCAGAAAACCCGAAAAGAATAAGATTAAAGATGCTATAACAGAATGGTTTAACTCGCGCGTCTTTAGCTTGGAATAAAAAATTTTCATTATCCCATGTATCTTGCCGGTCGAAAATTCATTGAAAATGTTGGCTGAAATTGTCAAAAAAAGCATTGACAAGACAATTTTCACCAGCACTCCGGTTATTTTTAACTCACCTAAAGAGATTAAATAACCGCTCGCTGCCAAAATAGCGAAAAAAAAGAAATTCAACGGCCTCAAAAAATCCGGACGCGGCATTTAAGATTTACACCTTTATGTCCTTGTTCTTCAGCCTCAAAAAAGCGTAACCGCATCTCCGGCACTTCACCTTGCCGGCCTCTATTTTCTTCAAGTTGGTCTTCATTTTGGAATTGCAGCGCATGCAAATATAGACATTTTTAAAAAGTCTCTGTTCAAGTTCGGGAAATTTCTTCTTTGCCATAAGATATCACTAACGATTTATTTGGGTTCAAGTATATAAGCGATACAACTCGAAACGGACGCGTCTGTTTCAGCCTATAGCTTCAGGGATTCCAAGTTTCTTATCCTAGCCTCGGTGCTTGGATGTGTAGATAACAAGTTAATCATAAAATCGCCGCTAAACGGGTTTATTATAAACATGTGCGATGTTGCTGCATTGCCGTCCAAGCGAACACGTTTGGAAGCTTCAGATATCTTTCTCAAAGCGCTTGCCAAACCGTCCGCATCCCCGATTAAAATCGCACCCGTGCGGTCTGCGGCAAACTCCCTGCCGCGTGATATTGCTAAACGCACTATCGTAGCTGCTAACGGCACAAAAATAATCATGAAAATCAACCCAATCGGATTGCGCTCCCTGTCCCGGCTGCCAAAAAGCGCGCCATAATACGCAGTCTGTGCCATAAAAGCCAAGGCGCCTGCGAACGTCGCAGCTAATGTGGATATCAAAGTGTCGCGGTTTTTAATGTGGCTCATCTCATGAGCCAAAACTCCTTTGAGTTCATCGTCATCCAAGATATCCGTCAATCCTGACGTAACGGCCAGCGCGCCGTTTTTCGGGTCGCGTCCGGTTGCAAATGCATTCGGCGATTTCTGTTCGACCAGATAAATTTTAGGTTTTGGTATCTTCGCCTCTTCGGCTATTTCTTCGATCATTTTGTGTATTTCCGGATTTTGCGTTTTGCTGATTTCCTTGGCGTTGTACATCTTCAACACAATTTTGTCTGAGTACCAATAGGCGAAAAAATTCATAGCCAATGAAATAACCAGCGCAATTGACGCCCCTCCGCTGCCTCCGAGATAATAACCCACGCCCAAGAACAGGCCTGTCAAAATGCTTAACAGCAAAACAGTCCTCATAATTTCAAACATAGACGATGATAATGGAAGCTATAATATAAATGTTATCAAAAGCCGTCGATATATTTCATTACATGCCGGGCAACAGCTTTCGCCGTTTTTCCAGTGGTATCAATTTCGATGCATTTGCTGCCGTGGGCATCCAACGACTCGCCTAAAATTAAATTTAAGCGTTCGGCCTCCAAATTTTCCTCGATTTTAGCAGCATTCCAACCGCGCCTTTTCATCCTGTTTCTCAGCTCATTTATGCCCGTCCGCAGGACAAAAACCAAATCACCCGCAAAATAATGCGCCAGGTGGCTTTCAATTATTAAGTTTTTATTTTCTTTCGACTGCGTTGAGATAAATTTTTTTAATTTTCCCATATCAGCATTTTTAGATTTCCTTTTTTTATCAATTGAAGACCACAATTTGCGCCGTAATATTTCATTATTCAGGTGGATAAGTTTGAACCTTTCTTTCCTATTTTTATTCAAAATTTTTACAAGCTCTTTTGAAACTGCTGTTTTTCCAGTTCCGGGAGTCCCGGTAATAATTATTATCATAGATACCTGCTCTTAACGCGAAGCTTAACGGGAAATCGCCCGGATTATACTTTATATTTCATACTCTCCTGTTCTTATTGAAGAATCATGCAGGAAAAACAATTTGAGATGTGGACAGAAAAACACCGCCCTAAAGACTTTAACGAATTAAGCGGGCAGGAGCAAATAACCAAACGCCTTGCGGAATTCGCCAGAAGCAAAAATTTGCCTCATATGATGTTCTCAGGCCCGGCAGGCTGCGGTAAGACAACAGCTGCATTGATAATGGCGCGCACACTGTTCGGAGAAACCTGGAAACAAAACTTCCTCGACCTCAACGCCTCGGATGAAAGGGGCATAGATGTAATACGCAACAAGGTTAAAGAGTTTGCGAGGACCAAATCCCTTGGAAATGTGCCGTTTAAATTAATTTTCCTGGACGAAGCCGACGCATTGACGAACGAGGCGCAAAACGCATTGAGAAGGACGATGGAAAACTACACCAATACGGCGCGTTTTATTATCAGCTGCAATTACTCATCAAAAATAATCGAACCTATACAATCAAGATGCGCCGTATTCCGTTTCCGCCCGCTCGAAACGGATCACGTGGAAAAACAGGCCTCCAAAATCGCCTCAAAGGAAGGGTTAAAAATTAGTAAAGAAGCCGTGAAAGCCGTTTCGGAGCTTTCGGGAGGCGACATGAGGAAAGCCATAAACATCCTTCAAGCCGCCGCAACAACAAAAACGGAAATATCTGAAAACGATATTTTCGAAATTGCGGCCCGTGCAAAACCAAAGGAAATAAGCGGAATGTTAGCCCATGCGGTAACTGGCGATTTCAAGTCGGCGCGCGAACTCCTGAAAAAAATAATCATCGACCAGGGACTTTCCGGCAAAGATATCATATCGGAAATTCACAGGCAAGTTTTTGACCTGGAAATCGACGAAAAATCAAAAATTTCGATGTTGGAAAAGATCGGGGAATGCGAATTCCGCCTGTCGGAGGGCTGCGACGAAATCATACAGCTGGAAGCTTTATTGGCCCAATTCGCCTTATACAAAAAATAAAACGGTTGACCATTGGATATAAATATTTTACATGCCTTTTAACGAGCAGGGAAACGAATATAAACCCGTTAAATACAGTTAATATCCAAAGGTTACAAAAGTATAGCGTGTGGTAAAAATGACATCGGCTGACATGAAAAAGTTTTTCGAACTGTCTGAAAAGGTCACATCTTCCTCTCCCGAGCCTGTCAGGAGACAGGCCATAGAAGAGGCTAGGAAGCTGAAATCCGTTTTGTCCGGCGCAAGAATCAGGGTCGAAGAATCCGCGGAACATGTAAACGGGACTGGTTTAATCAATCGCTACGCACCGCGCAGTATTACCGCATACGGAACACCGGAACAGTTTTCGAGATATGCTACAGAAATAGGAAACACCGTAACATTATATTGTCTGAAAGATGAGGACACGGTAGCCGCAAAAAGGCCCATGTATATGCGTTAAGCAGATTTCAAACAACCTTTTAAATCTTTGCCGGCATGGTCATTAACAGGTAGTTATGACAGATCAGGAAAACATTTCCCGGCTCAGGCAAAGGCTTATAGAATCCTTGTTCAACTGGGGCGTATTTGAATTCGATGAACGCCTGTCCCCGGAGTGGGTGGTGCACCCGTTTTTCATGAGCTTAGGAAGGGCGCTAGGTACAGGAAAAAGGCTAAGAACCCTGCGCGATGTTTACAAGCAATTGGTTCTGGACAACGTCCACGAAGACCCCGACTTTGTTTACGGCCCGGCGCACAAGGGAATTCCTCTCGCGGCTTTGACCGCAATGGCCCTCGGCGAAGACGATTCAGATGCGCCGGTCAGTTACGGCTTTAATCTTCCGAGAGGGGCAACAAGAAGCGTACAAGATATGGTCACGGCTGGAAATTATCTTAACGACGTAATTCCTGCGGCGCGCATATGGATACCGTTTAGCGAAGTCGACAATTCTAAAAAACTGAGGGAATGGGCAAAAGCGGCTGCGCAAACATGGCAGCATAATTACACCCCAGAGCCCCACGTCAGAAACCTTGGTTTTAATTCGATTCTAGGCGACGGTTCAGCGATACCTGCCGCAGCAGCACTCGCCGCAGAGTTGGCAGCAAGTTACGATATAGATGTGCATTTCGCCATCCCGCGACGCAAAGAAGAAGCTGTCAAAAGAGCGGCAGATACATACCGCAGAACATTGCCCATATTAGGCAATGACAGGGAAAAAGCCCGTAAATATGCTGCAGAAAGGCTTTTCGTCGGCAATGTGCCGAACCACGCAAGATATCTGCTAGTCTCACCTCACAGGGAAGAAACCCCGAAAAAATCCGGTGAATATGAATTCGGCGCTCCCATGAAAGAAAACTCTATAGCCGTACTGGTCGACGATTCAAAAATGACCGGACGCACAACAAATTCCGTAGCAACCAGCCTCCGCCTAAGATACAAAGGCATGAAAATTTTGGGAGGATTTTACGCCGTCGACATACAAGAAGTGCCCCCGGACGCAAGAAGGGAAAAAACGGACGCTGCACTGGCCAGGGACGTACTACAGGGCAGCTTGCCGATGACAGCTCTGTTGACATCCTGGGATATTGCGGGTTACTTGCACAGGATAGGCAAAATGACCGATGCAGCTTACCAAAAAGCGCTTGGCGCGAAAAAAACGTACGGCACAGCGACGTGAAAGGCTACAAACCGTACTTATTCTTAAAATAATTTTTTATATTTGCCAGGTCGCGTTCTTTCATCTGATCCGCATTTTTGTAATCCGCCGGCACAGCTTGAGGCCAGTCAATGTAATAAAGTTCGCCGTCATCAGTTATCATTATATTAAATTCCGAAAAATCCCCGTGCACCCATTTTTTCGCTGCTTTTTCATAATCTTCAATTATCAAATCCAATACGTCGGCAGGTTCTTTCAAAACAACCTTGGCCAAAGTTTTAGCTGGAAGGGACTTGTTGCCGATAAATTGCATGCAAACGGCGTGCCTGTTAATCGCGTAAGGTTCCGGTACGGGTATAACCCCGTGAAGGTCTGTCAAAACTTTAAACTCGGTTTGGGCTTTTGCGCGCGGAACATTTACTTCATAGTCTTTTATCCCCAGGTTTTCAATGACCCGCTTTACCGCGGTCCACGACAAGGATTTCTTGATTTTGATAAATTCTTTCTGGTTGTAACGGTTCATTTTTACCGCAGCAAAACCGTTTTTCGTCTCCGCGGATATTATGTCGGACTCCTTACCCGTTCCCACTACAGAACCTATGTTTGTTATAACTCCGTGTTTCTTGAAATCCCACAGAGACAAAACATCGAACCCCGTGTCCGCAATTTTTACTGCAACGCCCGTGTCGCGGTGGGTAAAGAAAGTCAGGTATCCCATCTTGTTCAATTCTGATATAAGAAATCTGGATCTCTTGGGCGACATCGGCAGTTTCGACGTAATCACATCGATTGGTACATGTTTGTATCTTCTGCCCAAACCCTCAATTACACGAAGAACCGCTATATGGCCCTTGTCAATTTTCATAATCCATCCTTTCCAGTAATTTGCCAACCTTAATTTTCATCTTTTCGTTAACCCTGACGACTACAACACCCCTGAACCAAAGGCCGTAAACTACGATAGAGTTAACAGGGCAATATTTTATTACAGGTAAAACGGCCAAGTCTTCTTCGCCTTCTACATCTATTAACGTTTTTCTGCCAAAAGATTTCATCACGCATTTTACCAATTCGTCGGAAATTGTGGATGGGTTGCTTTTTGCTTTAATCTCAACTCCGGGAAAATTCACATCCCATTTGACCTTTTTTCGCCTTGTTTTCCGGTCTATAATGACAACATCAGGTATCACCCCGTTTACTATCAATTCTTTCGAGCAAACGTCGCCGACGGCAATCAGCTTGGAAAAGCTTGTTTTTTTAAGAAACCTGACCAGCGCTCCAGTATCGATAAAAACTTTGCCCAGCGGTTTTCTCAATTCAACACGCATCTTAGCGGGCAATTCATACATAAATCCACTTGTCCTTTCTCGGAAATAAGCTTAATAATCCGTTTTTACAAAAAGGGGTTTAGAATGATAGAAAGGACATTAGTCTTGATAAAGCCCGACGGCGTGCAACGCGGATTGATAGGCGAGATAGTGAACCGCTTTGAACGAAAAGGTTTGAAAATAATCGGCATGAAAATGGTCCACATAAACAGGGAATTCGCTGAAAGTCATTATCCTAAAGATATGGCCAGGCTGTTCGGAAAAAAGACATCGGAAGGTTTCAAGGAATTCGGCATCAACACAACTAAAAGCGAAAAGGAGTTAGGGGAAAAAACCTGGGAAGACCTCATAAATTTCATAACCGAAAGCCCCGTAGTCGCAATGGTCCTTGAAGGCGTCCACGCCATCAAGAATGTACGCACAATGGTCGGCTCGACTTCGCCTCACGAGGCAGCACCCGGGACCATAAGAGGCGATTACGCCCATGCAAGCATGATTTATTCGTCAATGACAGGAACTGGCGGCCGTAACGTCGTCCATGCATCCGGTTCAATCGAAGACGCGAAAAGGGAAATCGCTCTTTGGTTTAAAGCCGGGGAATTACATGAATACAAGCGCGCGGACGAATTTCACACGACCGGCAGATAACTTATATTTCTGTTAAACTAAATTTCTTCGTGAAAGGCAAATTAATCGCAATAGAAGGCTGCGACGGGTCCGGTTTATCGACGCAAACGGATATGTTATGCGAATGGCTGAGAAACCGCGGCCACAAAGTGTTGCAGACAAAAGAGCCCACTGAAAACTTTATAGGAAAAATCATACGGTCCGTGTTAAAGAAAGAAATAGCGACTGACCAGAAAACTCTCCAGCTGTTATTTTGCGCCGACCGCGCACACCACCTGGAATTTGAGATAATTCCCGCGCTCGAACAAAATAAGATAGTCGTAACGGACCGCTACATAATGTCAACCCTCGCCTTCGGATCTCTAAACGAAGACGCGGAATGGCTGGAAAAGTTGAATGAAAAATTCCGGAAACCGGACATGACAATAATCATAGACGTACCCGAAGAAGTATCAATAAACCGGATAAAAAATTCGAGGCCAAACATCGAACTTTTTGAAGAAAAGGAAAAATTAAAAAAAATACGGAAAAATTATAAAAATCTTTCAAAAGAATTTCCAAACGTAATACCGGTTGACGGCACGAAAACACCGGAAGAGGTTTTCAAGCTCGTAAAATCCGCGGTAGAATCAAATTTATAGTCAATCCCACATCTACTTCTAATAAAGTGATTCGTATGATACGCCAGCCTATTGTAGCCGTATTAGGTCATGTAGACCACGGAAAAACGTCCTTGTTGGACCGCATCAGGGGAACGGCCGTCACAAAAATAGAAGCCGGCGGAATAACACAACACGTGGGCGCTTCCGAGATTCCGGCAGACTCCATCAAAAAAATATGCGGCCCGCTTTTGGACAGGATGGGGGTCAAATTGACAATTCCCGGCCTGTTGTTTTTAGACACGCCGGGTCACGAAGCTTTCACTACAATAAGGAAACGGGGCGGATCGATAGCGGACATAGCAATCCTGGTCGTGGATTTACACGAAAGCCTGCAACAGCAAAGCCTCGAATCCATAGAAATATTAAAACATTACAAAACGCCGTTCATCGTGGCCGCAACAAAGCTTGACAGGATAAGCGGGTGGAAACGAAACGAAGATGTTCCTTTTATAGAAAACGTTGGAAACCAGCCGCCGATGGCTATAGACGAATTGGAAGAGAAAATTTACAAAATAGTTGGAAAATTATCCGAGCACGGCTTTCAATCGGAACGCTTCGACCGCGTCAGCGATTTCACAAAACAAATCGCCATAGTTCCCGTGTCAAGTTTAACCGGAGAAGGCATATCAGATTTATTAATGACCGTAGCAGGGTTGGCCCAGCAATTTTTGAAAGAAAGATTGGAGATAACGGGAAAAGACGGCGAAGGGACCGTATTGGAAGTCAAAGAGATACGCGGGCTTGGGACAACGATAGATGTCATACTGTACAACGGCGCCATAGGAAAAAATGATTTCATAGTGATAGGAGGCAAAGAACCGATAATAACAAAGGTAAAAGCACTTTTAAAACCGCCGGCACTGAAACAGATGGGAATGGAAAATAATTTCATCCAGGTAGACGCTGTGCATGCGGCGGCGGGAATAAAAATATCCGCACCTGATTTGGAAAAGGTTGTAGCCGGAAACCCGTTGCTGTCAACGCCGGATAAAAATGAAATAGAAAAACTGGAATCTTTGGTGCAGAAAGACGTGCACTCGGTTGAATTTTCCGCAGACAACGAAGGCCTGTCAATAAAAACCGACACTCTAGGATCGCTGGAAGCTTTGATAAAAATCCTAAAGGATGCCGGCATACCGATAAGGAAAGCGGAAGTCGGGCCCGTTACAAAACTCGACGTGATGGAAATTGAAAACTCCAACCCAGAAAATCGCGCAATAATGGTGTTCAACAACGAAATCCTGGAAGATGCGGAAAACTACGCCAGAACACAAAAGGTTAAAATAATATCTTCAAACATAATTTACAGGCTGGTAGAAGAATACCGAAAATGGTCCCAGGAACTGAAGAAAAACTCCATAAACGAAAGGCTGGAAAAAATAACAAGGCCCGCTGAAATGCGCATATTGCCCGGATTTGTGTTCAGGGACTCAAAACCGGCAGTTTTCGGCGTAGAAGTCTTGTCTGGTATTTTGAAAACGGGCTGCCTGATGAAACGCAAAGACAACGGAAAAATTATAGGCACGATAAAAGAACTTCAAGACCAAGGACAAAATGTTTCAAACGCAGAAAAAGGCAAACGCGTCGCTGTCTCTATGGACGAACCGACAATAGGAAGGCAAATAAGTGAAGGAGACATACTAACCGCGGTATTGAATGAAAACGATATAAAAACTCTCCGTGAACTGTACCAAAACCTCAGAGAAGACGAAAAAAACCTGCTTGCCAATTACGCGTAAGGATTTGGCTTTTCTTTCACAACGGTTATATTAACCCTCCGACAAATATTATGCATGATCATTGGAAATGGAAAAATGCTTGCAACCGTCGAGGATTCCAAAATAACAAAACTTTTCTGGCCGACTGTCAACAATTTCCAGAACATGGTGGAATCACGCATCGGGATTTTCTCTTTTAACGATAACTCCATATCATGGCTCGACGAATGGAAAACAAAACAACAATACATCGAAAATTCAAACATACTTGAAACCACGGCCAAAAAAGGGACTATAACAATTTCGATAAAGGATTTCGTACTTCCAATGGAAAATTGCCTGATAAGGACCATTTCAACCAGCGAACCAACGATGGTATATTGCTACACTAAAACGCAGCTGGGAGAAAACCAAAAAAAGGATTCAGTGGTATTCGAAAGCGGCATGCTCCACAAAAACAAAGACATCGTTTTATCGGTTTTTTCGCCCAACGAAATAAAAGAACACGACATTGGAGACATAGAAATGGACTCGTTGCAGGAAAAAAACGCGGGAGAATCAGCTTCGATAATATCTTTTTTCACATCTACGGACAAGGATGGAAACAATAAAGCAGCCGTGTTTATTGCGATATCGAATTCCACCAAAGATGTCAGCAAAATAATGACAAACACGCTGAATACGGACGCGGAAAAGTGGCTCTATAAAACCCAGTTCCATTGGAAAAAATGGCTGGAAAAATCAAATTTATTGGATTTGCACGGACAACGCTCGCTGTTGAACATGAAGATGCTTATGGATGCAAATCACGGCGGCTTCGCATCTTCTCCGTCTTTAAGATACTCCTGGATACGTGACGGCGTTTACGCAGCTTACGCTTTCGATTTAGCCGGATATCGCGCAGAAGCTGCAAAATTCTATTCGTGGCTGAAAAACGCAATAACAAAACACAAATATCTCATGTTCGCTGACGGTACCGCGACAAACAACAATGAAAAAAGGACGGACCAGTTGGCAACAGCCGTTTGGGGGATTTATTCACATTACACGAAGACAAAGGACAGCAAATTCCTGGCGGAAATGTGGAACACAACGCGTTACGCCGCGGAAGAATTGCAAAAAAACTTCAACATTAAAACCGGACTGATGTCGCCTTCGTCGACCCCGTGGGAAGACGGCTTCAACGTAAACGCATATACCGCAGCAAGCTCGCATTTTGCGTTCAACGCAGCTGCTATAATGGCGAAAAAACTCGGGCATGAAAATCTTTCACAGGAATGGAACTCGGTATCCGAGAAATTAAAAGAGTCTTACCTTTTCATGTGCTCCGATGAAATTTACCACAGGGCGTACAACGAAAAAGACGTCGACGCGTACATGTTATCAATGTTAGTCCCGTTCGGAATGGTGGACAACTGGAATGAAAAAACCGAAAAGACCCTGGAAAAAATAGAAAACGCTCTATGGGACAACGGAATGAAAAGAAATTCGAAATCCGACAAAACGTGCTTTGTCAGCACGGCATGGCTTGCATGGGCCCACAAAAAACTGGGAAACATGAAAAAATACAGGATAATAATGGACATGATAAATGAAAATTTCACCCCGACTGGAATCCCAGCGGTTAAGCCAAGCGCGAAAAACGACGTTTCCCTTTGGCCAAACGCAATGTATGTCATAGCGAGAATGGATTAATTTTTTGAAAAAGGAATCTAACATGTATGCCGAAAAAACTTCCCTTCAAGGGGAAAAAACTCTGGGAAAATATGGAGCATTAACTCTCACAAACAGGCGTGTAATCGGGGAGGAAAACGTAATCAACCTCGCAATGGGCGGGTTGGGCAGATTAATCACGAAAATACTGGGGTTCACGTCAAAAACCGCCGGCGGGACGGTAACGGAAATAAAATTGGAGAAGATAGATTCGATAAAACTTGCGTTGAACCGCTACTCAATGCTGTTGAAAATAAGCAACCTGTTATGGATCGTTACATTGTTCTTGTTAATCGTGGTCTGGGTCATAGCGCCTTACCGCTCGATATCCGAAATATTCATCAAAACAATCGGATTTATTTTGAATCTGGTTACGCTCGGGTTATTGAAAAATGTTTTCGAGCCGTTCCTAGAATCAACACTATCCATAATATCCGGTTCGTATAACATACCGGTAATGACATTCGCAACATCGGTAATATTCTTCGTCGCCTACATTCTAATCAAGGAAATAAGGCTGGAAATTCACTCGGCCAAAAACATGGCTTTTACAAACATCATAGATTTCTCCGTAAAAGGCAGCTTGGACGAAGCCCACAAATTCGTCAAAAAAGTCCGCGAAGCGGAAGACGAACACGGAAAACACAAATAACTGCGCTAATTTCCGCAATAAACTTTCTTTACCACCAAGTTAGGATCCGCGCACAATTGTTGCGATTTGTCTCTATAAACGATTTCCTGCCAATCGCCGTAAGGAGGCGCGAGCATCCTCAACCCGCAGATCAAGATTTATATCGGAACAACGACTATTCCTATAAGGGATTTCATGCTCGAAGAAAACGTCGTCATAGCCAACGAATCCGTATTGGTTGAATCGCACAGCCCGGAAGACATTTTGCACAGGGAAGGGCAAAGACAGGTTTTAATCGAATGCATCAAACCAGCCTCGTCGGGCAAACGCATAAGGAACGTCTTTATCTACGGCCCGCCCGGGACCGGCAAAACATTGATGGCTAAATGGGTTCTTTCAGAAATGGAAAAAAACGCGAACCGCGTTAAAACCGTCTATGTCAACTGTTGGAGCCGTTCAACCGCTTACAACGTACTGGGAGAAATACTGCAACAGGCGGAAATATTCGTAAGCCCGCGCGAATCGATGGTTTCCATGGTAAGGAAATTCGAGAACCTATCCAAACATCCAGACAAAAAATTCGTAATCGCACTCGATGAAGTTGACCAGTTGGAATCGAATGAAATTCTATACGACATTTCGCGCAGCGGATCAGGTTTGGTATGCATCTCCAACAACCCTTACGCTTTATCCAATGTCGACGACAGGATCAAAAGCTCGCTGCAGGTCGAAGGCATCGAGTTTCCATCATACACGACAGACCAGATGGCGGACATAATCGGCCAGCGCGCAAAATATGCGCTTGTTCCCAATTCCATATCACGCGACGACATGAAAATCATAGCAAGAATGTGCAACGGCGACGCGCGCGTCGGGATTGAAATGCTTCGCAAAGCGGCGTTGATGGCCGAGCATGAAAACAAAAAGAAAATTTCCGCAGACCACATAAAGAAAGCGTTTAACGAGGCGAAATTCATGCGCAAAAACAAAGTCGAGGCCAGGCTAAACGAGGACGAAATGGAAATATTAAAAATCATACGATCCGAAAATAAAATAAACGCAAGCCGCATATACGAACAATATTCAAAAAAAGTTCCTTCGCCCGTGACAGAACGCGCCGTCAGGAAATACCTGAAAAAATTTGCCAAGCTCGGACTGATCAGGCATGAAGGCGACGTAAGATGGCGGGAGTATTTCGCTGTTTAAAAACGGGTCAAACTTAAATATTCCACAATTCTCTATGTTTTCGGTTCATCATGGATTCGATTGAAGCTGAAAATAGGATACGGGAAGAAGCGGCCAAACACGGCTACCCGCACGTAATAGCCGGTTTGCTTTACGATGAACTATTCATGGATCGCCCTGGAATAAATCGCACTCTGGACGCGGAAATAGCTGAAGTTCTGGGTTACAGATTGAACGGTTCCCTCTTGGACCTATCCGTGCTCGCGCATGCCGAAGAAGTTAGGAAGCGCCTCAATCAAATAACCAGGGATTCATTGATAGAAGCTTTTCATGCGGAATTCGAAGTTCAACTCGCAAATGCCGTAAAACAACATCCGTTTTACGCACAAATTGCTAACAACGCAAACTACATTGTCAGGGAAGCTGTTAAACGCGCCATGCAGGAATCGAAGGTTAACAAAGTGAACGGGCGCGGTGAAATCTCCACATCAACCACACAACTAGAAGCAAGTTTGAGTGTAGATGCTAAAGTGGATGTTTACGTAGGAAAGATAAAATACACGCCGGCGCCAATGACGATGCCGGGCGGCATGGACACGGCAAAACGTGCCTCAAATGCAATGCAGTCAGTCAGGGAAATACCGGTGTACGGAAATTTCGTTTTGAAAAGGGTGGAAAGGCCGGAAATAACGCCCGTTTCCGCCCCGGTGGATTTGGGAGAAAAAGAGCTTATATACCCTTCCCACAAGGTTAGCATATCTTACACAGGAAAATTGACATATGTTGACATGATGGGATTGTACGAAACTGGCAGAATCATGTTAAGAAACAGGGATAAAAATTAATTCCGGAATTATCGGAACTCTTTTCTCGTTATCGGAACTTCATTTAACCGAAAATGTAATTATGCAGTTCGAAGAAATAACTAGTTAACGAGCACGGGAACAAGGCCTCGCCTTTCCATTCGCGTTTCCGCCTCCCACTGCAGGCCAGATGAGAAGTATATCACCTCCTATCTGGCCTGCCATCAAGCTTATTGCCGCCTGGACGCTGTTAAGGATGATAGGACGAGGCAAACCATAAAATAATGACTCACAAAAAACTTCTGGCTGAATAAAATATCCTACAAAAAAATATAGAAATCAACGGAACACCCTACAAGAGAATCGTGAAAACAATTTCCAGTAATTTTATATGGCAAAAAGATGTCCCAATTACACCTCCAGAAATTAATGCTTCGGGTTTGCACATCATAGTTGTTAATAATCAAATACCCATTTCGATCATATTCAATCCGGTTCAAAATGGAAAGAATATATAACTACGTATTAATCAAAAACAAACCTGTCTTCGGATAAAATGCGGCCCACACATACCAGAAACTGTAGGTTGCGTCAATGCGTTTTAACTGTTCGCCTTTCATCGGGCCTTCAATTGCGACGCCGTCGTAATTCCAGACGCTGTTTGTTTCCTTGTCGACGATTTTATCTCCGACGATTTCAAAATTCAATCCATTGCTTTTCAAATTGCGGTCGAAAATCCTGGCTGTATCCAAATCTTTGTCATAAATTACAACTAATTTTTGTTTGCCTACCTGGTCATTGACAACTCCGGCAAACGTAACGTTGCTTTTCAAATAGGCTTTCGCTTCGCCGGCAAAGACGACGCCGTAAACTATATCTTTCACAAAAGTCCTGTTATCCTCATGTGCAATCCTATACCAGATTTTTACGCTTTCTTCATAACCCCCGTACGGATCCGTGCCGTAATCGCGGTCAAAGCCCGTGTCTGAAGACATAACCAGCGTGTCCGGATATTTTGTCTTCCACAGCGACCAATTTGTCATTTCAACCGGTATTCGTGTTAAATTCCTGCCGGCAACATCGCCCATTATAGCTTCGCCTGTCAATTGAGACCAATAGGACCGCGTGGCGCTGTCAACTAAAACGTCGTTTGAATTGTATAATATGCCCGTAACTCTGAACGTGGCAGTTTTACCGGAAACTTTGCTCTCATAAGCAATGGGCGTACGGCACAGGACGCAGTAAGTGATAGCGACGGGCTTGCCGGAGAAATTGTCATTAACAACTTCGTGCAAATTCAATATCTTGACAGGATACGCCTTTATCACGCCGTTGTAAACTATCCCGACGACCAGGTCCTTGTCTTCCGGATAAGTGACGTTGGCCGAAACAAATTTGGGATTAATTATCTCCGGTATCGCGCCTTCGGGGAGTGGTGTGTCAAAATCGCTGATGTTGACCAAGCTTTTCACATTTCCAACCGTTCTAACAGGCGGATTCATTTGGGAGTATATCGCATAAGAAACAAAAACCACTAACAATGCGGCTGTATACAACAAAAGCTTCCTTTTTTTCTGGCTGCCGAATAAATCCATGCTAATTTACTGTAACGCAAAGCACAAAAAGCTGACTGAAACAGATGCTTTGTGTACGCATCTGTTTCTAGTTCCGATAGTTAAAAAAACTTATCCAGCTCTTTTATTTGGACAAAAAATAAAAAAGTATTTGAAAGTTATGGCGCAAAAAATAACGAATCAAATTTTGAACATCAGATCTTGTTTATCATATAATATCAATAATAAGCCGACCAAAACAGGTTCATGGCAATTAGAAGCATACCGTATGCTGTATCGGTATGCTTCAGTTCACAACTCACCTGTTTTTAGTTTGTCGCCTGCTTGGTCTGGGATGATTTCGCAATTTCTGCCTGAAAAGCGAATGACCGAACATGGGCAAGTTAAAAGGGCCGGGTTTTCCGGATCTTTCTCGTAACCGACTGACGCATCGATAAATTGAAACAAACGCAACGCAAACTGACATACACAATGTGTATGTCTAAGACGCGTTATAGCGTTTCTAGCAACCATGCGTCTAGTTGCGCCAGCCAAGAATTAGAAAACCATTGGTTTTTTCAATTCACCCCGCAAAGCCCGGTCCGGATTTTATTCTGAAAGTATTTTCCGCCCGACTTTGCAGACTTTGTTGTACTTGCATGATGTACACGTTCGTTTGGAAACGGGCAGCCACTCAGAATCCAGCAATGCGAAGCCCTGCGGTTTAGGGACTATCCCATTGGAAAGTATGTTTTCAGCCAATTGTGTTAGTTCCGGCACCTGAGCCGTCCAAGATGAAAGCTGGGTCCCGGAAACTTTAAACTCCAAGCTGTCGGGCGTGTTGAATTTCCTGAAATTTATCGACGCCCCGATTACATCCACAAGGTTTTTAAATTTGGCGTCCTTTGGCATCATGAAAGCGTATGACGATAACTGTATGCGGTGCGTGTCGTTCATGCCAAGGAAATTGGAATAAGAAAATTTGTCGTCTTTTATAAAAACTTCATTCTTCATGCGTTCGTTATGGCCTAAAAATTGAAGCTCGTCAATCCGCCCGCGTAATCCGTTTTCGTAATCGGCAACGCTTATTTCCCTTGCAACAAATTTTTCGCCGCGGACTATTTTTTCTATTATCTCCCCGTCTGTAAAAACTTCAGCCTGCTTTTGGAGTTCGTTATGTCGCATGGCGCCTTGCATCATCGCTTTCGTGACGATCTTGGCTTTTTTATTGAAAAGGAAGGCAATTTGACAAAGTCCGAGATAAGAAAGGTCGGAGACAGAAATCATACCAACTTAATTGTCAGGCACCGCTTAAAAGTCTTGTTACAAAGCCGTTCCTTTATTTATTTTTTCCTGTCAAAGCTCAGGAAATCGAGCAAAATGTCCGAGAACGTGCGCTGTTTAACTCCTTCGATATGCATCGCCAATTTCCGATACGCTTTAGCGGCTTTGGAATTCGGCTTGTGCATAACAACCGGTATCCGGTTTTGTATCGCAGCGCGCACATTTTTATCTTCCGGCACAATTCCGATAATTTTTTCATTGAAAAAATCCTCAATTTCACCGCTTTGCAATTCGTAATTGTCGTTATTCACTTTATTTACGACCAGGCCTAAAACCTTCCCGTTGATATTTTTTATCGCTTTGTAAGCCTTGTACGCATCCGCAACCGCAGGCGTTTCAGGGTTTGTTACGATAAGGTATTCGCTGCAGGCTTCTATCGCCGCGCGCGCGTCCGTACCTAGCCCGGGAGCGCAGTCCATGATTATGTAATCTGCATCGCCCGCCAGTTTATGCACATGGTTTTTCAATTCGCTTATGTCAACGTGCCTGTCCTTGAGGGAAAAATCGGCCGGTATTACACGAAGACCGCTCTCGTGTATGTACATGGCTTGTGGTATGTAAGGGGCGTTTTCCATAATATCTTGAATTGTGAAAGGCGTGAAATTCATGCCCAAATGGAGGCTCACGTTGGGCGTATTTACGTTCGAGTCGATCAAAATCACAGATTTTCCCAGTTTCGTAAGCGCGACACCGAGGTTAACCGCAGTGGTCGTTTTGCCGACCCCGCCCTTCCCCGAAAACACGCCTATGATCCTGCTCATGATAATATTGATTGTGCTGGCCCCAATAAATCTTTTAATCCTTTCATTTTGATCTAAAAGTATGAGATCCTGCGCAATTTTGGAAGGCAGCAGCATGAAAGAGATGGCTGCAAAAGCCGCAGAAGCGAAACAAAGGGGCTCCGACCTGATTGAAATAAATTTTAACTCATTCAAAGATTATTCCGGCCTGGAAGCCGTAGAAAATTTCCCAGTACCCGTAATAATTTCGTGCAATTTTACAAAAGACCAGGAAACCATAGCTGCTGTTAAAAGGGCCTTGAAATTCAGGACGGAATTCGTAGACATCGACCTGGCATTCCCAAAAAATTTCATAGAGGAAATATTTTCGTACGCGCGCTCAAACGGGATAAAAACAATTATATCATATTATCCGGATTCGCTGGCCAACCCGAAACACATGAAAAAGGTCATTGAAGACATGTCAATGATGTCCAGGTACATGAAAATTGAATTGCCGTCAAAAAGCAAAAAAGACAAGGAAACTTACGACGAGATGTTTGAAATGTCGTCAAAAACCGGGTCAAAACTTGCTTTAATTAACACCAATGAACCGGAAAAAAGGAATTTCATAACTTACGGCAAAATAGAACCGTCCGAAAAAAACAAGAGCCTGCCGGAGATAGAGGATGTAAAAAGATCAATAATAGAAAACGTGAAAAAAACAGCAGTTTAACAAATTTAACAGGAAAAACTCAACAACTATCTATGAAAGCGGTCACGCCCGTTATCGCGTTAGTCATGCTGATGTTAATCACCGTTAGCATTGTAGGAATTTCTTACACATGGTTCTCCAGACTGATGTCGTCTTCCACCTCCAAATCTATTTCAATCCCGCCCGGCGGCGCGTACTGTTCTAACGGCGAGATTAAAGTTTTTCTTCTTAACAACGGGGACAAGACTTTAACTTCATCGGATATCGCCGTAGCGCAGGTTGACGGCAACGATGTCAAAGGCACGCCGTTTTTTGGCGATTTAGGCGCGGCTACAGCATACTGGAAATTTGATGAAGGATACGGCTCAATCGCAATTGACTCTTCTGCCAGCATCAACAACGGCAACCTAAAACCAAGCCCGTGCCCTGTTAACTGTCCGCTGTGGGTCGCCGGAAAGGCAAAAAATGCATTGGATTTTGATGGTGTAAATGATTATGTTAGCGCCTCACAAATATCTCCAAGCAAATTGACATTGTCCGCGTGGGTTCGTTTCGACAGCTTGACAGGGCATGAGGAAATATTGGCCCAACAGGGTATTGGCGAGGGGTCATATTTTCTAAGAAAAGACATTGCAGCAGAAGGCGGCAAATTCAGCCTTTTCATCTACGACGGTTCAACTTGGGAACCCAGAATTTCTTCGGTTACAACTCCTTCTCAAGGAGTATGGTATCATGTTGCAGCCACCTATAACGGTTCCCACGAGTCTATCTATGTCAACGGTTTGTTGGAAGGAACGTTGTGTAGAAAATCCGTCGGAGGCCTCTGTGTATTAGACCCGATAAGCTACGGAGCCGGCGGCAATTTTATCGTCGGGTCGTCAGGAGCATTTGTAAATCCTTTCAATGGAGCCATCGACGAAATTAAAGTATACACAACAGCAAGTTCGGATATCAACCTACAGCCGGGTACATCTGGTTTAGTTATCAGCTATCCGGGTTCCGAAGGCCGCCACTCAATCAGGATAGGGACATCTTCAAGCATTGCTGAGTCCGCAGTCACATGCGCCTAGAAATCACTTCTTTTTGCTTTCGCTGTATTTGCATTTTCCGCAGGTAAACCTGTCTTTATGTTCTGCTAGCCATGTTCCTGCTCCGCAGCGCGGACACGCCCTGTTCTTGTGTTTGCCGTCCTTGTACATTTTCCACAATTGTATGAGTTTATGCTTTGTCATTTTTAACCTCTGCTGGTGCGCTCGCCGGTTTGGAACGGGCCTTCACGATTTCAAGCCTTTGTTTTGGTATGAATTTCGGGTCATCATAAATCTTAACCCGAACACGCGCCTCGGCTGTTCCGAACTCGGTGATTATCTGGTCAACCAGGATATTTTTTTCATCGACGCCGAAATGCGATGCAATGCCCGCGACTACATCTTTCCTGGAAGGCGTGGCGCCTGAGTTTTTGATCTTAACGACTAACTCTTTCCTGTTCAAAACAGGGTTAATTTTTTCAGAAACTGGTTCGATCTCCATTCATTTCACCAATATGCAATATTTGCCCGGAGCCGTTATGCCCATATGCTTCGCGATGGAAGAATCTTTCGGATCGTTAACCATGACGATGCCCTTCCAAGTCCACGAGAAACTCGTGCCTTTGCAAACCGGACAAACGCCTTCTTTTACAAACCTATGGCATGCTCTGCAAACTTTATCTGCCATTATTTCTTAGCCTCTTCTTTTTGATCTTTAGCTTCGCCCTTTTTAATAGGCGCCCAATCCAAGACGCCCAACCCGTTTTGGCGCATCGTCATTCCGATCTTGTAATCATTCTTTCCCATCGATACTGTTATCACGCGCGCCTTTACGCTGTCGCCTTCTTTGATAGTTCTTTTGGAATCCTTGCCTGAAAACATCGAATTTTTGCCGTCGTATGAAACGAAATCGTCCATCACCTGTGAAATATGGACCAACCCGTCCAAAGGTCCCATGCGGACAAACGCTCCGAACTCTGTAATATCGATCACTTCTCCGCTGACAATTTCGTACATAGTCGGATAATAAGACAATACGTCAAAAGTCACGACATAATGTATCGAACCGTCGCCCGGCAGCAATTTACCCTCGCCCACATGCGTGATTTCCGTAACCGCAACCATGACGCCCATTTCCTTGTCCATGACCCCTTCCAACTGCTCTTGCAAGCTTTGTTTAACGGCCTTTTTTATAGGCATGCCCATTTTTGCGGGCGGAACCCTGACCACATCCTCGATTGTAAGTAATTTGTACATATTTCCACCTAAAGCGTTAATGCCAGCCAAATAGAAGCAATGAAAACCGTATGTCTTCATGCAAAGGAAATCCTTGATTTCCTATGATTTGACCTGTGTGTCGCAACTGAAATTAGTCATTTAAGCTTTATAAAGGTAGATCAAAAGTTACTTAAACGCCTTCATTGACGCGGATATTAATTTTTTCGCCTCATCCGCGCTTTTCCAGCCCTCTACTTTGGCCCACTTGCCCTTTTCAAGAGCTTTGTATTGCTCGAAAAAATGCGCGATCTCTTTCAAAATGTGCGCCGGGACTGTAGTCATGCTAACCATCTCATCGTAACGCGAATCATCTACGGGCACGGCTAAAATTTTTTCATCCGTGCCTTTCTCGTCTTTCATTAACATCATTGCAACTGGTCTTGCATTGATTACGCAGCCTGGGAAACTTGGCTGCTCAACAAGAACAATAACATCCAACGGGTCGCCGTCGCCGCACAGCGTGCGTGGAACGAAACCGTAATCGCCGGCATAGTGGAATGGTGACCGCAGAACGCGGTCGAGTATGAAAACGCCTTTTTCTTTGTCATATTCATACTTATTTCTGGAACCTTTCGGTATCTCCACGACTACATTGATTTCGTTGGGTGCTTTTTTTCCCACGTCAAGGTCTTTTAGCAGGTTCATTTTATCTTATCTCCCGTCCGAACATTAAATATCTTCTGTCCCTTAAATATCCTGCCAGAAAACCCTTTTCAACGCATCTTTCGCGCAATTCCTTATCCTGTGTTATTAAAACACTGCCAGCATCGCACAATTCAATCAGTGAATCGTCGCCCCTGCTTTTCGTTTTTTCAATTTTCACGGAATTCTTTTCAACAAATTGCAGAGCCAATCTGGCAGCTTTTGAAACTCTGCTTTTCCCGCGGGAAATTTTTTCAACCTCAAAAATCACAGATTTTGATGTCACAAGCTCGCAGCCCGGAAAAACTTCTTCCAAATGGCTGAAAATTCGGGACGCGCCTTTAACGGCTTCTATTAAAATGTTCGCGTCCAGAATCAATTTTTTTATTTTCATAAATTATCGCCGTTTTTTACCGGTTTGTTGAAAATTATTTTTCTCAATTCGACAGCAGGCAAAATTAAGAAAGAAATTGCAATGGCCTGGATTAACTCGTCAATTGTTAAAGGAACAGTTCCAAATATCGAATTCAAAAAGGGGATGTACAATACGGCAAGCTGTAACACGAAAGATATAGCTATGGAAAACGCCAAATATTTGTTAGCGTCGGCGATTTTAAGCACAGATTTATTCGACTGGGAGTTGACGGCCTGGAATAATTGGAAAAACACTATGGTAGTAAATGCGACCGATTGGGCTCTCACGACGTCGGGCAAATATTTCAAAAACACGTATAACGTGCCGATAGCTATCAAAACGCCGACAAAAATTATATCGTAGATTATTTTTTTGTTTATAATTTCCTCTTTCCTTGCACGGGGTTTCCTGTCCATAATGTCCTTTTCAGCAGGCTGCATTCCAAGCGCGAGAGCGGGCAGGCCGTCGGTCAGCAGGTTCATCCATAGAATTTGGACCGCAACCAAAGGCAACGGCAATCCTTTCATTATCGTAGATCCTAAAAGGATCGCAAAGAATACCGTTAAAACTTCCCCTATATTGCATGACAAAAGGTAAAAAACGAATTTTCTTATGTTATCGTAAATGCCCCTTCCTTCCCGGACAGCCTCGACTATAGTGGCAAAATTATCATCGGTTAAAACCATGGTAGAAGCTTCTTTTGAAACGTCCGTTCCTGTTATGCCCATGGAAACGCCTATGTCCGCCAACCGCAAAGCGGGCGCATCGTTGACGCCGTCGCCGGTCATTGCAACCACTTCCCCCATATTTTGTAACGCCTTGACTATTCGTGTTTTGTGCTGCGGAGACATTCTCGCATAAACGTATGTGTTTTCAACCATCTTGTCGAATTCCTCATCGCTTAACCCGTCCAGTTCGCTGCCAGTTATAACACGCCCTTCCGGAAAATTCAATTCCTTGGCGATCGCAACCGCGGTTATCTTATGGTCTCCCGTGATCATCACGGTTTTTATGCCGGCCTTTTTGCAGATTTCAATTGACTCCTTGACTTCTTTCCTTGGCGGGTCTATCATGCCCACCAAACCGAGAAAAACCAGGCTGGATTCTATCTTTTCCTCGTCGTAATTTTTTTCGTTGTAATTTTTGTAAGCCACAGCTATTATCCGCAGCGCCTCCGAGGCCATGGATTCATTAATCTTCAATATTTCCGATTTCCTGCCCTCGGAAAGTTTCATTTCTTTGCCTTGTACCAGCTCGTTGGAACACAGCTTTAACACCACATCAACAGCGCCTTTCGTGCAGACTATGGAATCTTTTTTCGTGCTGTTAACAACGCTCATCCTTTTCCTGTCCGAATCAAAAACTATCTCATACTTCCTGTTGTATATCTCATTAAGGGATTCCTTGTAAAGTCCGGCTTTTGCGCCTGCCACCAGCATCGATACCTCGGTCGGGTCCCCGACGGTTTTAGGCGTGCCGTTTTCTATGGAGAACGATGAATTATTGCAAATGATCCCGGCTTTCAGCAGCAGTTTAAGGTCTTCGTCAACATCAACTTCCTTTCCGTCGGCCAGGAAAGCACCGTCAACATTGTAACCGCTCCCGCTCACTTCATAAAATTTCGACGGAGTATATATTTTTTTTACCGTCATCTGGTTCTCGGTCAGCGTGCCCGTTTTATCCGTAACTATCACCGTAGTCGCGCCGAGGGTCTCGACAGCCGGCAATTTTCTCACTATTGCATTTTTCTTCGACATCCTGTAAACTCCCAACGCCAACGACGTCGTAACTACGGCCGGCAGGCCTTCCGGAATAGCAGCCACAGCCAACGAAACGGAAGCTAAGAACATGTTAAAGGCGTCAACGCCCTCGTTCACGCCCAAAACAAAAATCACGGCTATAATTATGAAAATTACCTTGGCCATTTGCCTGCCGAAAAAGTCCAATTTTTCCTGCAACGGAGTTTTAGGCAGCTTTTGCTCCTGTATGACCTCAGCTATTTTTCCTATTTCCGTATCCATTCCTGTTTTCTCAACAACAAATTTTGCGCGCCCATATGTTATCGCGGTCCCCATGAAAACCCTGTTGACCCGTTCTGAAACAGGAAAATTTTCATCTTTATCGACGTCGGCATTTTTTTCAACGGGTAAAGATTCGCCTGTTAGAGAGGATTCGTCGGCGTGCAGGCTGAAAGATTCCACTATAACGCCGTCCGCGGGCACTTTATCTCCGGCTTCGATAAGAACCATGTCACCCGGCACCATGTCCGCAGCCGCTATAACAGTTTCCCTCCCGTCCCGCACAACTTTGGCTGTAGGGCTTATTATCTTTCGCAACGCATCCAGAGATTTCTCAGCCCTGTATTCCTGCACAAAACCCAGCACCGCATTAAGGAAAACTATAGAGATTATGGAAATGGAATCTATCACTTCGCCGAGAAAAAAAGATACGAGCGCTGCCAATATCAGTATCAGTATCAACACGCTCGAAAATTGTTCTAAAAACAGATCAAGCGGATTTTTGCCTTTTTTTTCGCGCAATTTGTTTTGGCCGAACTTCGCAATTAATCCGGCAGCTTCGATGGACGACAGGCCCGGGTAACTTTTTTCGTACTTCATTACAACTGCTCCATCAGGAAATTATTAATTTCCTTTGTTTAATTTTCTCGTTTGATTATTAAATAACATAAATCAAAAATTAAATGTGAAAATGTGAGTCTGTTGGACGGCTTGGCCGTCGTTATAGGGTTAACTGTATTCGAAATAATCGTAAGCCTGGACAACGCCATAATTAACGCACACATACTGAAAAACATGGGGCATAAATGGAGAAAAATTTTTCTCGTGTTTGGAATTTTTACCGCCGTTTTATTGATGCGTTTGATCCTTCCGTTGGCCATGGTATGGCTGCTTGTACCGGATATAACCGCAGATGGTATTGCGAAATTATTCACCTCTGACAGCTCACTGGCTCACGAAGCAATCGAGCATCAAAAATACCTGATACTGTCATTCGGCGGCATGTTCCTGCTTCTGGTCTATTTCCACTGGCTGTTCATGGAAAAGAAAAACCCTCTTTTTATACACGAAAAACTGCTGAAAGAAAGCCATGATGTATGGTTCTTCGCATTCGCAGCCCTGCTGCTTGCGTCTGTGCTTTATTTCGCGCGCTTTAACCCGAAAATGATGATAACCGCCGCTCTCGGCAACGCGGCCTTCTTTATACTATACGGTTTCAAGGAAAGCGCGGAAAAACGTGAGAAAAAAATGATTAGAAACGAAGCGTCAGACATTTCCAAGTTCATGTACCTGGAAGTTCTAGACATGGTATTCAGTTTCGACAGCGTAATAGGCGCATTCGCTTTCACAACCAACCTGCTTTACATATTTATCGGCCTGGGAATGGGCTCGTTAGCATTGCGCGAATTGACCCTGATGGGAATAGGAAAAATACAAAAATATATTTGGCTCAAAAATGGCGCCATGACTTCGATCGCATTCCTCGGGATTTTCATGATGATGGAAAGCTTCGGATTTTCACTCCCGAAAATCCTGCCAACCGCCATTACCCTAAGCGTAGTAGGTTACGCCTTTTTGATGTCGCACAAAAATAACATGAAAATTTAGATTGACAGCACGTTTATTCCCGTAGGCATCATCTCAAACGGGTGTATATCCTGCGAGTGGTTGGTATCCCGCATTTTTCTTACCATCAGGCTTCTCTTGTATTTTGTGAGGCTCATATACTGTAAAACTATTACGGCATCGGCGGCAAATTCTATCACCCCGTACCTGCTTAAAGATTGGGAATCTTCGGGTATTTCCGCTGTTATCACAACAGTGGTGCCGAGGTCTTTCAGCCTCCTCAAAGTCTTGAAAAGTATCTTCCTCATTTCAAGCTGCTTGTCAATGTACATCTCAAACATGCTGACGGAATCAATGACGATCCTCTTGGCGTGTATCGATTGGGCTTCCTTTTCTATGGTCGTAACCAGCGTATCTATTGAAAACGGCTCCACTTCAAGTATTTTTAGCATGCCCTTGTTTTCCAATTCCTCCATATTCCATCCATACCTTGCGCCGTGGTTTCGTATGCTTCTGGAAGTCTCCTCTGTGGAAACTAAAATGCCGGGATCCTTGTAAATTTTTGCGCCGGCATGGAGGAACTGGGTTATAAAAGTAGTCTTTCCCGATCCCGTTTTTCCTGTAACAAGCACGGAAGAATTTTTTACAAACCCGCCTTCCATGAGTTCGTCCAACCCGCTTATTCCCGTAGGGACCCGCTCTATAGCCATACCATCAACCCGACAATTAATCATTAACCGCCAGGGTATATATTGGTTATTCGGATTCTTTCAGCTCGCGTTTCAATGACTTTATTTTTATTTCGATCTCAATCAGTTTGCGGGAAAAATCCCCGTTCATCCTGCGAAATTCGTTCTCATCCAATTTACGCTGGTAATAATTTTTTTCAATTGAGCTTTTTGCCTCAATAATATTGTTCCTTTCTTCCTCCAATTCTGCCAGCGCCGATCTGGTTTTTCTCGGTTTTGACATTTTATCCGCATAGGAAAGCTCCATTTGTTTTTCCAGGTACATGGTAAACAATACTATTAACATTATAGTTGGAATTATCCACCAAAGTTTGTAAATCATTTCAAGAAGGTTGTTTTTAACAACCCTCAAAATTATGGATTGTTTGCCGGCGTTCCCCACATCATCGTTGGCAATGGCCGTCAAAGCCATATAATTGTTGTTGGAAGTGATATCATAATTCTTGAACTCGTAAAGGCTGGAGTTTGAAATCGCCTTCATTTCGGACGATCTTCCTTCCGAATCTTCCAATTGGACAAAAGAGTTTACCACAGGACTCCCGTCCTGATAATAAACCCGTATCATAACATCCGATTTCACTCCGCTTTGGACAACAGTAGCTTGTGGCAATAAAAAGTCTATTAGTATGGGTTCATTTACAACCTTTATCGATCTTGAACTGCCAGCCAACGTGCCGGATTTTTGCGCTATACATTTTAAAACCCAGAACCTGGTAAGGTCTCCGCGGCCGATCTGGTAGTTTGTATAATAAACCCCTCCATTTTTAATATCATCCCCTGTGATTTGATATACATCCGAGAAAAAATCTCCAACGGGGACAAGTGCCATGGTAGTGTCCGCTTCTGGCGGACCCGGAAAAATCAGTTTGCAGAAAACCTTGGCATCATTTGATGGGGTTCCATTTTCTGTTACTCTCACTTTTATCGTCATGTTATTATTTCTGAAAAAGCGTTCGTTGTTAGCGGGCGTTATGAAATCGACCGCCAAAGATGAATCATTGGAATCGTTCCCTATTAAGATAAATTTTTCCTTTTCCGTGCTGTTATTATCGCCAACTCGGACAACCGCTTTTCCATAGTCCCCGGGCAATATATGGTAATCGTAGTTAAACTCGCCGTTATCCACGTTTACAACTTTCAACGCGTCCAGCGGGGAAATGCCTGTTATTGAAATGGTAACGCTTTTAGCATTCGTATTTCCCCATATTTTCACTGTATCCCCGATATTGTAAACATCTTTGTCTGTGGTGAAATCAAGTTTGATGGACTGCGCCGCCGCAAAAAAAGAAACATAAAAAATTACAGCCGCAAAAACAAGCAAAGGCGCCTTTCTTTCAATAATCATACTTAATAGTATACTTCAGGGGTAGATAATATTTAATCGCTCTTTTCCAAACGCAGTCCTTCGCCGACTTTAACGGGTAAAATCTTGCCGCCGGCCTTCCTTATCGCATTTCTCACCTTTTTGTCGTTTTCAGTCGCCAAAGCTATCATATTGTCCCCGACACCCGCACCGGACAATTTGGCGCCCAACGCCCCGGCGCCGCGCGAGGCAAAAATCAATTTTTCAAGATTTATGGAACTCACGCCCATCGCCGACAAAAGCCCATGGTTAATGTTCATTAATTCGCCCAATGTAGGCCAGTCTTTAGTCCTTATAGCCTTCTCTGCTTCATCCACTATTTCACCGATCTTGTCTATGAAAACAGGCAACAGATTGGGATATTTTTGTTCCAGATGCTGGACACCCTTGATTATCGGCCCGCTTTTCGCCTTTATCCCCGTATTGCCGACGATTATCGGTATATCTTCATTCGTAACAACCCGCGCCACCTTACCTTTGATATAATATATTATCCCGCCGTAAGTGGAAGCTGCGACGTCCATACCGCTTCCATAGCCTGAAACGCCGGAACTGGCCTGAAATGCGATATCAACAATCCGTTTCTTGTCCATGCCTGTGTTGAAATACTCGTTTAATGCGCCAATAGCCGCAACTGTGACTGCGTTTGAAGAACCTGTGCCCGAATTGACGTCCGATTTTATTTCGAGGTCAAATCCTTTTTTTTCACCCGCCCTTTCAATCATTTTTTCGATGGCGGAAGATAATATGTCCAGCTTGCTCGTAGGCCATTTCTCCTTCACGGCACCGTATTTCTCGGATGTCAAAAAAATCTGGCTATCCTTTCTCGGCTTCAAGATCGCATAAATCCTGCTATCTACTGCCTGGACTAAAATAGGTTTTCCATGCCTCGATGCATGCTCGCCAAATAAAACAAGTTTACCGGGAGCCGATGTTATTATCATAAAATCACTCAAAAAAGATGTTTATTTGTTGTTTCCGCCCCTTTGCCTGGTTTGTTCTCGATAACATCCATGACACCGTCAACAAGTCTGACGCGCCTGATAATTTCCTTGGAATTCTCCGGCAATGAAAGTATATGCACATGCGCACCTGTATCAATTGTGTAATAACATTCCACGCCTTCAGCCCGCCAATCCTGGACCGCATGCATAACCGAGACCGTTCCCGCAGACCAGTTTAATATTGCAGGTGTCGTTGTTAATGCAATGGCGTGCATCAATAACGAATCGAATTCCGCAGTTTTTCCTAAACCGGTAAAATCTTTGTCCAAAATCGCTTTCCTGACAATTTTCAAATTTTTATCTACGACCTTCAGCCGCGCATCGTACAACGGGCATGTTCGCACACTGGCCTGCATGCTTTCACGCGTGTTGTGTTTACGCTTCGCAGACTGGACTACAACAGCTATGTCCCTGACGTCAAAATAATTCTCATCAGCTATTTGTTCAGCGTACGATTTCTCGGACGTTTTCGCTGCCAACCACTCAACATAACCCCCGAATATGGAACGGCACGACGATCCGGAACCTTGCCTGGCTATTATCGAAAGCTCCTTTTTATCAAGCTCCAAGCCCGCTGCGCTGCACGCAGAAATTGTAAGCGCAGCGAAACCAGAAGCTGACGAAGCCAATCCGGCAGCGGTTAAAAAATTATTTTTAGATACAACCTTCGCTTTTTCTTTCACCTTGGACATTTTGCGTATCATATCCAAGTGTTCAATGACCCTTTTCGATTCCTTGCCTTCGGCTTTTTTTCCGTTCAACTCGACATAATCATTCTTGTAATCGCTTGAAAACTCCACCGTTGTTGCCGTGTTTAGTTTATCAACGGTCATAGAAATGCTGCCATTCATAGGCAAAATTAATTTCTCGTCGTATTTTCCCCAGTATTTGACCAAAGCCGTGTTTGAATTCGCAATAGCCGTCGATTTCACAATTTCCTCTCCGATCTTAACTTACTAAGCTTTTCGGGCTCTTTAAGGCTCTTGGAACTAACCAAAATTTTAATTTTCCGGAATATTATCGTGAAAACTTCGTCTTGTGCCTTCTCCCAGTCGTCCGTCGCAACGACAGTCACGCCGTTTTTTTTCGCATCTTTGCACTGGTAATCCTGCATTATTCTATAGGTATCAATGGCATTAAGCAACCGCAACGAATCGCCTTTTAGGTGTGTTTTCCGGTCTCTCATTTTCACGCGCTCGCGGTGGATTTCCGCGGAATCGAGGCGCAAAACTATCGGGATAACGCTCGGATAATTCAAAACTTCTTTATCGTATTGTGAAGGTAAAAAATGTAAATATTCAAAAACCATCGACTCGCCGTCCCTGATCCCGCGGTCCGCGACCATGCGCTCTATGG
>CAYZCD010000004.1:1651-6235 GCA_964476825.1 uncultured archaeon | reverse complement strand
AAAACCATCGACTCGCCGTCCCTGATCCCGCGGTCCGCGACCATGCGCTCTATGGTTTGATTCATTATCTTAGCCTGCGCCTCAAAACCTTTGATTATGTTTTCTTTATTTTTCTCCCCGAAAAATTTCCATGAATCGTAAACTGACGTGAAAAACTCTGGATTCTTTTCCCTGGAAAAAAAATCGCGCAATGCTGAACGGAACGCATCGCCGCCGATCACGTTTCCGATCCCAAAGGCTGTCGCAATTTCACGCGCCATAGTTGTTTTCCCGACACACGGCATAGCAGCTATTATCGGTATTATCGGCTCCTTTAATTTCCTTTGTTCTACAAGTTTTTTGTATTTTCTAAAAATAACATAGCGTTCAAAATATTTCTTCCCGATTTTCTTCAATCCATTTTCAACATAAATTTCGTTTTTACCAAATAAACCGGATAATTTATCCAACCCCAAACCGGTACAAAGTAAAATTGAATCTTTGCCGCCGTAAAGCATTTCATTCGCTCCTGACTATCTTCGGCCCGCTCGCAACTTTGTATTTCAAAGGCTGCCATCCCCTCTCAACCAGCTCGGCATAAACTTTATCCGCCTGTTCCTTCGGGCATGCAATCGAAACCAAGTTGCCTCCGCCCTGCAAACAATACGCTTGAAGCCCGCTGGCACGCATCTCCTCGACATCAATCCAACAGTCCATTATCTTTTTTCGTCGCACACGCAAACCCACATCCTCAAGCAAATAATGCGCATTGCGTATGTTCTCTTCCGCGTTTTTTAACACAGTCAAAAAATCTTTCTTTTTAATCGCATTCTCAATATTTTTTATCCATTCAGGAATACGATTAACGCGATAATTGTACCACGGATGTTTAACTATCGCCGCATGTATTTCATCCGCGGTTATGCGGCTCGGATAATCGAAATAAACAGTAAAAATCCTTATAGCATCCAAATCTTTCGCCGGCGCAACAGCCAAACCGTGCATTTCCGGCTCGTCAACTACAATTTTACTCAATCCGCCGTAAACTGATCTTATCGCAGACTCGGACCCGCGCATCGCATATTTTGCAATCTCATTAACCTTCATTTTCGTCCCAAGAAGTTCATTAAGTCCTGCAAAAAGTGCGGCCAGCCCGGAATCGCTGCTTCCGCCTTTGATGTTGTAATTGGTGGAATCTATCTCCAGACCAACGTCGATTTTTTTATCATTCAAAAAAGACTTTATAGAATTTATCGTATCCTCATTTCGTTTTCCTTCAACAGGCTTGCCACCAAGCGTAAATTTTATCCCATTTTTCTTGTCCACAATTTTTATCGTCGTCTCTGTCCTAACATTCTCGTCCAGATCGGTAACAGCCAACCCCATTGTATTGTAAATGGGTTTCCTGTCAGGCCGTACACCGCCTAAGAAAACAATGGGTATGGTCGGATAAGCCACGGATACGACTTTCGTCTTCATGCAACCGATTAATTATTTAGGGATTTGGTTTAAAAACCTGATTTCAAACCTTTCTGTAGGTGCTAACGGCTAACAACGCCGAATCTTCAAGAAGCTGCCGTTCATTCCCAACAACAAAACCCGAGCTAAGCGCATCTTTCCTCTGCATCGGCAAAGTTCTGTGCCCTTCCAACATGAAGATATCATCGCGCGGTTCAAATTCACCGCGCGCAATGGCATCCATTCTGATTGAACCCCACCCCTTCCAGAAACTTTGTATCATGCGCATCGCACGTGCTTCATAAGGATCTTTGATAATTGGCGCCGGTACAAGCGCATTAGGGAATATCTCAATAAATTGTGAAAGATCGACATTTTTGGTTTTCCAATCCAATGTCTTCAAAAATTCATAAACCCGGTTGGGATGCTCCCACATGGGATTATGCCAATCCGCTACTACCAAATGCCCGGCATTTTCAAGAACTTTGTAAACAATTTTCATCGGCGGCTCCAAATCGGAATGATGGTGGATCGCAGCTACATAACTGATTACATGTGGTTTTCGGTGCGAAGCCCCTGTCAATTTTTGCATGTCGGTGCCAACAATGGGCGTGTAATTACGAAAACCTTTTTTATGCAAAGTTTCAACAGCTGACATCAAACGCTCCCTCGAAGGCTCGATCATCGTGATCGAAACTCTGTCTTTATCATTTTCTTCCAAGCCGTCAAAAATAGCGACCGTACTCAAACCGGCGCCGACGTCACAGATATTGACAGAACCTTTGCGCGCTCTGACCAATCTAGCCACTTCTTTGGCATTCGCCTCGCGCAGCATCTGCGGAAAATCTCCATAGCCTGCGCGCTTCATAGCATCAGAAACGTATTGCATCTGCCGCGGTGAACCGTTTTCCCATTCGACTGTATAAGCTTCTTCGCTCAATTTTCTCAATCCGACGGGATAGCCTCTTATCCCCCAGACACGATAAGCATGCACAGGCACGCGCAGCGCTGAACCCAATCGCACGGGCATTTCAGAATCGTCGATTTCATAAAGCATTTTCATAACCTCAAAGAAGCATAATCATCCGGCATCTGTAGCTTTCCGTCGACAAGCCTGAACACATCGGACCTTTCGGCCACAAGTTTGTAAACCTGTTCAACGCCTTTACACGCAACGTCTCTGTTGCCGCCCAGCATATTTCTAACAGAGGAAAAATCTTCCGGCCTTATGAAACGCAACTCGTACAATCTTGCATTTGGATTGGGCAAAATAAACTGCCCGGCCTGCACGAAATTGTAAAAGCCGTTGCCAAATCCTTTCCTTATCCTCACCCAAGGATAAACGCCCATGCTGCTGGGATTGTTGCCCGCATCGGCCCTGTAATGGATAACGGATTGCGGTATCAATTCATCTTGGCCTCTGGTTAAATGCTCTGAAAGAAGAAAGCCCGTGAACCCGTGGACCGAAGGGTTTTCTATGACGGTTATGGAATGGTCCTGTATTCCGCCCGCAACGCTGGTCAGCCTCGCCACGGTTTCCGTTTCCGCATAAAGTTCTTTAACCGCCTCAGCCGTCCCGGTAGTACGTTCTCCCAGCAAAGTTACCATAAACCAGAATTCTATAATTACTTATTAAAAGCTTACTTTATCAACCCGGAACCGATTAATCTCCAGCGGTTTGCTATCTGCCGCGAAATCGCCACGCGGTTTCCTTTTTCAACGCAGACAGGAAGCTTCAAAGAAATCTCAAAATCGTCCTTTCTAGCAGACGTTACTATGCCGACGGTACGGCTCGTTCCTATAGTTAACATCAGAGGTTCGTTTGTGCGTATGTTATCGACTTTAACAGATTCCTCAGCCCCGATAATAGTTTCCATCAAATCCGTTTCTATATGCAATTTGTGCAATACAGGAGGAAGCTTACCCGGATAACCTACAACGGAACCGGCCAATGAGTCCGCTTTCGTTAACGAAGGGTCAAGTTCTGTCATCAATCCGATCAAACCGCCGGGCCCGGCCTTATCAAGCAGCATATTCCTCTTGTGCAAGCCCGATATTTTTGTGAACAATGGTTCCCAGAAAATTTTATTCTCGCGCTCAATTTTCAATCCCGGCCTGATTTCTATTTCATCCCCGATTTTGAACTCACCCTGTAAAAGCGAACCTCCGAGAACGCCTCCAGACAGTTTGCTGGGAACAAAACCGGGCCGGTTGACGTCGAACGTGCGTACGACGAGCATCTTCGGGATTTTCTTGGGGTCGCGCTTTGGTGTGGGTATTTCTTTCTCCACAGTTGCGATTAAAGCGTCAAGGTTTATCCTTTGCTGCGCGCTTATCGGAATTATCGGAGCTTTCTCCGCCACAGTCCCGGCGACGAAATTTTTAATTTGTTCGTAATTTTCCTTCAACTTTTCCGGTGCAACCATGTCGATCTTATTCTGAACTATCACGATTTTTTTGACGCCCGTTATGTTCAACGCCATCAAATGTTCGCGTGTCTGCGGTTGGGGGCATTTTTGGTTGGCGGCGATGACGAAAAGCGCGCCGTCCATTAACGCGGCGCCCGCCAAAACGGTCGCCATTAAGGTTTCGTGCCCCGGCGCATCAACTAAACTTACTGTGCGCAATGGCGCAGAATCAGAACCGTGTTTCAAGCATTTCGGCGACGTGGAATACGACTCAAAATTATCGCATTTTTCACATTTGTAAATAGTCACATCAGCGTAGCCGAGCTTAATCGTTAAACCGCGCTTTTGTTCTTCAGAATGGGTTCCGGTCCATTTACCGCTTAACGCTTGGGATAAAGTTGTTTTACCGTGTTCGACATGGCCGACCGTACCAATGTTAGCTTCCGGTATCAATTTTTCATTTAAGTCAGTTTTCATCAAATAAAATTCACTCATCCAAACTTTTTAAGAAAAAGTTTGATCAAAAATATCAATTTATTGTGAAGTTCGATCAAAACCTTTCATGAAAATTTACTTCTTGGGAGCTTCCTCTTTCTTTTCGGTCTTTGGAACAGCCTCTTCCAGTTTTTTCTCGCCCGCCTTGACGACTTTGACATTCACTTGAGCGATAGTCTGCGAAATTGTGTTGCCGCAAACAAGCTTTCTTTTTTGCTGTCCCTTTAATTTTGGATGGAATCCG
>CAYZCD010000004.1:0-1641 GCA_964476825.1 uncultured archaeon | reverse complement strand
TTTTCAATAAAAAAGCTCTCCTTGCCATGCCCGGTATTTCCGGCCTCATAGGGAAACCGCCGTTGTCCGAGCCTCCGGTTATTTTTAAGGAGTATCCGTTCAAGCCTATAAGGTCGCCGCTAAAATCCTCGCTTATTTTCTTGCCTATCAAAGCCGAGCTTTTTGAGTTGTCTATTTCCAGCTGGTAAGCTTTTCTTGTCGAAGGTTCCGAGATAACGATTTTCATTTAAATCACTCTAAAAGGAGTGTGATTAATAGCTTAAATAACTAACTGGGCATCTGGATAGAATGCCAAAGATGATAACTCCCGGCGACAACAATGCTTATATTTTTACCAACGCCACAGTCGAAGAAGACGGCTTGGTTATCGGCGGAAAATATGAAACTCTGGTAATGTCAGGCATTTATGTTCCGAGGGGCGGGTTGGTTGTTGTTAAAGGCTCTTCGGCCAAATTGGCAATTTTTTCCGGATCCAAAATACCTAAAATAGTGGACCTGCGTGAATTGGAGACTGCAAGGTTGCACTTACAAGGCATTGACACAAGATATCTGGTCATAGGCAATAAGCAAAACGGTTTGGTGGATCTTTCAGCGTCTCATGTGAACGAACTTACCCTAGAACTTCTGGAGGATTATCCGAGCTTGGCCCGTAAAAGAGGCGAACCGGCTAATAAATCGTATCGTATGAATTTAGTTCTCAGGGACGCCCAGATCGACATTGTCTCATTCGGTTATACAGAAGGCAACGAATTTGGAGACCTGGATCTGCGCGGCGCGTTAGTCAGAAATGTAATTGGGTTCCCGCCTGCAATAAAGAATCTTTACGTTGACGAAGAAACTGATATACCAGCCGAATTTAGAACTAGGCTGGAAACACAAGTAAAAAAATGATCTGCTAACTAACCTCGTAAAGCTCGCCCGCTTCCAGCATCAAAGCGGATCCCAAAGACATCTTATGTTCTTTACCCACAACATCCGCAACTACTTCAAAACCGTATTCCCTTTGAACAATCACGCCACGGGGTTTGGATAACAAGCCTTCCGCATCCTTAAGGTCGTTCATTTCAAAAAACGACTGCTGATAACGGTTCGGATAGGAATTAGATGCAACATACAATCTTCGGGGCGTTACGTGTTTAATAGTTGTCATCGATTTGGCCATTCGTGATATACCAGGATCTACGTCAGCGCCGGCCAAAAAAGTCTCATCAACGAAATCCGGATGCGGCTTTGTTTCAGGATCTACGCAAAAATAAAATTTCCACCATTTAGCGCAATCCGCATCGCCGTGCCTCAATTCTGCAAAATACATTACACGAAGTGATCTTTCCCCGGCCCGGCCGTGTACACGAATCATCGAAGGTTTTTCCGTTCCGGCATTAGCAACCCGCAAAATAGAATGTCCTTTGTAGCCGGCATAACCATTCCGTCCCGCGGTTTCACGCGCTTCCAACAGCTCTTTCCTACTGCCTTTTGGCATTGCATAAATATCCTCGAAATCGACCTTGTTGGTAATCACTAACATGAAAACCTTTCTAAAAAGCAAAGGATTTAACCGTATGGTAACCTCGCCTCAGGATTTATTTAAGAAATCCCAGTTACGTTTATGATCTGCTTAGGCATAGAATCCACATCCCACAC
>CAYZCD010000003.1:28815-38536 GCA_964476825.1 uncultured archaeon | reverse complement strand
TGGCGCAATTAAAAAAATTGGACGGTTTCATTGAAACACGCAACAAAAACGCGAAAATGCTGTCAGAACTGGTTGAAAAATGCGTGGAAACCCCGTTTGTAGACAAAAGATGCAAACACGTATTTAACCAATTTACAATAAAAACGGATAAACGGGAGGCTCTGATAAAAAACCTGAAATCAAACGGAATTGGGTACGGAATTTATTACCCTTCTCCCCTGCACACGCAAAAAGCGTTTTTATCGAAAACCAGTTGCCCTGTTACAGAAGCATTGTGCAAAAAAGTTATATCGCTTCCGGTACATCCGTCCGTAACGGAAAACGATCTGCATAAAATAGCGGATGTTGTGAAAAGGAGCGTTTAATATGAAAATCCTCCACGTCTGCAACCATTTCTATCCGAATGTCGGAGGAATAGAAACCTACGTGCGCGAGCTAAGTAAAAATCTCATTGCACTAGGCCACCAAAGCGACGTCCTTTGCCTGGACGCCAAATACGATGGTAAAAACTTGCCGCGCGAAGAGGTTATTGACGGCATAAATGTTTTCCGCACCGGCTGTATAGACTTAAAATTTTACAAATTGGCGCCGCAAACACTGAAATACGTCAAAAATTACGACATAATACACGTGCACGCCGTCGGATTCTTCTCAGACTTCCTTTCTATAACGAGACCGCTGCACAAAAAACATTTAGTTTTATCGACTCATGGCGGAATATTCCACACCAAAAAAATTATGCCGTTAAAGAACGCATATTTTTTTGTATGGGAGAAATTAATGTTGAAAAGCTTCGACAAGGTGTTCGCCCACAGCGCCAACGACAATGAATTGTTCTCAAAAATCGTCCCATCAGGCAAGATAGATTTTATACCGTACTCGCTTTACATAAAAGACTATGATGTAAACAGGAAATACACTAAAAATTCGATGTTATTTGTCGGCCGGCTGGGAAAAAACAAGAGGATAGACCGGTTGATACGTGTGTTGAAAAACGTTTCCGATAAAATAAGCGACGTCACGCTTGTCCTGGTAGGCGGGTATCTTCAGGATGATAAGGAATTGTTATCGCTCGCGCAGTCGCTGGGTGTGGATAAAAAAATAATTTCGCTTGGCCCGAAATACGGAAAAGATCTGATAAACTGTTACGCGTCGTATAACATTTTCGTTTCCGCGGCCGAATACGAAGGTTTCGGTATATCAGTTTTAGAGTCGATGGCCGCCGGCTGCCCTGTCGTTGTTAACGACATAAAAGCCTTCCGGAATTTTGTCGAGAACGGAAAAACAGGCTACATAACAGACTTTTCTGACGAAAATAAAGCCGCTGGCACAATTGTTAAAGTCCTCGCCTCTGAGCTGTCCGCAATATCCAAGAACGCCAGGGATTATGCAAAAGGGTATGACTGGCCCGCTGGCGTTGAAAAGGCGCTAAAAGCCTACGATGAAATTCTAAACAACCAATAAATTCGAGGCGCGCACAATACTAGAAATGTTATAAAAAATCACGCGGCAGGATTCTTGACGCGCATTTTTGTTATGAAGCCCCCGCAAAGGCTCAATGTCTTTGTCGCGCCCAACGCTTTCATTTCAACTACCTCAAAGCCGTGTTCTTCCATTTTTTTGCGGAATGATTCCGGCGAGAAATACCACAAATGCGTTCCGTTGTTATCAAAAAAAGTATCTTTGGCCAGAATGCTGTCTATCCTTACCCTCCAATACTTTACATTTGGGGTTGAAATGACGGCGCTGCCATTGGGTTTTAAGACCGTTTTAATTTCCTCCAAAAAACCGTCCACATTCCAAAGGTGTTCTATCAGCTCTATGGCGACTACAAAATCAAATTTTTTCTTTATCCCAAACGGCTTATTGCAGTCTATTTTCAAATAGCCTTTTATCGGCGCGATGTCCGCCTTGACAGATTTTTCAAAATACGGGTACTCGCCGCAGCCCAACTCCAGTATGTCTCCAACCCCGTCTACATTATCTTTGAGGAAGCCATGTATGTCCTCTATCGTTCTATATATCTTTTTCCTCTGGCTCTGCAGGGTTTCCCTATAATCTGTTTCTTCATATTCCATGGAAAGGCACAATAAATTATGTGTTGCTTTATTTAATCTGCTTTTGTTGAATTAATTATCATGAAACGCCCGTTCCTGTCCGTGATAATACCGGCTCACAACGAAGAACGCCACATTGGCTTGTGCTTAAGCGCGCTTCGCGCCAACCGCGGCAGTTTCGAGGTGATAGTCGTCAACGACGGTTCCAACGACAGGACCTTTGAAATAGCGAAAAAATCGGGAATAGCAAAAAAAATTGTCGATTTTTCCGAAGGGCATTCGGCATCTTTCGCAAGGAACGCCGGTTCTAAAAAGGCTTCTGGAGAATATCTTGTTTTTATCGACGCGGATCAAATAGTGGAAAAAAATTTCGTGGATAAGCTGGAAAAATATCTTAAAAAGACAAATACAGACGGTTCTGATTTTTTAGTTTTTTCTTACAAACCGGAGACATTTATACAAAAAGGGTGGAGCGCATACAGGAAAGCGTATCCGACAATGGGATTTGTCCACGTCGTGCGTGCAAACGCATTCAAGCGGTTGAAATTCAACGAAAAAATATTCTACCACGAGGAGCGCGATTTCAGGAACCGCTTCGACGCTGCGGGATTGAAATATTCCGGCCCTGTAAATGCATTAGTTTATCATGTGGACCCGGAAGGCAAGGAAGAATTCACAAGACAGCGCAAATGGCAGGGACGCATGGCCGGGATACAATATTTCGCCCCGTGCCTGTTGCCGCCGCTGATTTTATTTCCTTCTGCCAAAGTTCTTATCAAATCAAAAGACATAAAAAATTCGGTGAGATGGTTAGCGCTTGATCTTTTTGGCAGGTACATATCCCTGTACCACAGGTTAACAAACAACAAAAAACGCTAGGTATTTTTCCTGTACCACTGTATGGTTTTTCGTAATCCGTCGTCCATGCTGGTTTTCGGTTCCCAGCCGATTTTACTGTTTATATGGTCTATGCTGGCGCGGAGCGCGCGCAAATCGCCGGAACGTCCTTCAGCGTTAACAGTTTTAGATCTGGAATTTGTCAATGAAATGATTTTATCCGCAAGGTCGTTTATTGATATATCAACGCCGGTCCCGATGTTAAACGTTTCACCTATCGCCAGGCGCGCGTTTTCTATCACCATCTTATACGCGTTGACCGCGTCCGCGACGTACATGAAATCGCGCGTTTGTTTGCCGTCACCCTCGATTTTCAACGGTTTGTTTTCAAGCGCATTTTTTATGAAAGCGGGTATAACTGCAGAATATCCCCACACATTCTGGTTCTCGCCGTAGGTGTTAAAATTCCTTATCGCCGTAACCGGATACTTGTACCATTCCCATAAGGACATGCAATGTTTTTCGCACGCCAATTTTGTAACCGCATACGTGCTCGTCGGATTTAACGGATGGTTTTCGTCCATTGGAACGTATTTCGGGTTTCCATAGACCTCAGGCGACGAAGCATAAATCAGGAACGGTTGTGTTTTGGATGATAAAAGATTTTGCGCCAGTTTAAACGTGCCAAATTCGTTATTATTAAAATATTTCTGCGGGTCGTCTATCGATTCCGGTATCGAAACCGAAGCTGCCAGGTGCACAACGGCGTCCGGCTGGATCTCGTCTATTTTTTTCCTGTCCAATTCGGCATAATCCATTTTAATTAGTTCGAATTTCTTGTCTTTTTCCTCGGATTTTATGAAAGGGTCGCTGGAAAAGAAATTCCTGGACAAATCGTCTACGCCCACGATTTTTTCCACGTATTTCATTTTTGCCAGGGCGTCAACCATGTGAACGCCGTACAAGCCAGCTGCGCCCGTAATTATGATTATCATGCGCGCGACTCCCACGCGATTTGTCTTCGTATGCCTTCTTCCTTCGTGACCTTTGGTTCCCACCCGAACACTTTTTTAGCTTTTGACGTGTCGCTTATGTAAACCTTTTGGTCCGCTAAACGCCAGTCGGCAAATTCGTAAACCGGTTTTTTTCCGGTCTCTTTTTGCACGAAATCGATAAGTTCAAGCAGGGATATGGAATTTTTTATTCCGCCGCCCATATTGAAAACCTGTCCTTTTGTTGTCTTTATTTGTTCCGTGGCTTTCATAACCGCATTAACGACGTCCTTGATGTGTAGTATGTCGCGCACCTGTTTTCCGTCTCCGTAAATAGTTATTTTCTTTCCGCTGATTATCCTGCCGACAAGCCAGCTTATCCAGCCCTGGTCTTCAAGCGATTTTTGCATTTCCCCGTACATGCACGAACACCGGAAAACTATGGTCTTTGTCCCGTATGTCCTGTGGTAATCAAGGAAATAGCTGTCGGCGACATATTTCGAACACCCGTACGGGCTTTCCGGATCTATGGGAAAATCTTCCGCAACCCCGGATTTGTATTTGCTGTCGGCAAATTCGTACCTCGTCTTTTTTTCCTCCAGTTTAATATTCGGCATGTTTCCGTAAACCTTGTTCGTAGACGTGTAAAAAACTACTGCGTTGTCTGCAGCCTGGCGGGCAGCTTCTGCTACATTGAACGACCCGATTGCGTTTGTCTGGAAATCGTGCATTGGGTCGGCCAGCGACGTCGTAACTGCGGTTTGCGCGGCCAAATGATAAACGACATCGGCGCCCTTCAGGTTATTTTTCATTGCATCGAAATCCGTAACGGATTTCTTTACGAATTCGAGCTCTTTGGATTTTAACTTCTCTGGAAATTTATCCCTCAAATAATTCAAATTTTCAATGACTTTGCCTCCGGGCCTGCTTAAATCGTCTATGATACGCACGGAGTGTCCGTCAGATAATATCCTCTCAACCAGATTTGACCCGACAAATCCGGCCCCGCCCGTAACAACAAACAGCATGCTAAAGCTCCTCCTTCATCCAGTCTATGGTTTTACCCAACCCCTCGTCCAGTTTAATTTTCGCCCTCCAGCCCAAAAGTTTTTTAGCTTTCGTAATTTCTGCTTTTCGCCTGCGCGGATCGTCGGTAATATCGTAGGCCGGTTCCGAGGCAATTGTGTCTGAGGACGATTTTGAAATTTTGATTATGTTAGTTATTAGTTCGTTGATACTGATTTCTTCTTCGCCGCCGATGTTTACAACCTCGCCGTTTATGCCCGGAATTAAAAGAAGTTTAATTAATCCTATAACTTGGTCCGTTATGTAACAAAAGCTTCTTGTCTGCTTGCCGTCTCCGTACATGTTTATGGGCTTGTTTTCCAGGGCGAGGCAGACAAATTTTATGAGCGCCCTCCCGTAACCTGTAGGATTTTTCACGTCTAACCTGGGCCCATACGTATTAAATATTCTCGCAACGCGGACCGGCACGCCAAACTGTTTCCAGTAGGAATAACAGTAAGCCTCTGCGCAGCGCTTGCTTTCGTCGTACATTGAACGCGGGCCGTAGGAATTGACATAACCGTAATAAGTTTCGGGCGTAGGAACCATATTATCCGGCGGGTTTCCGTAAACTTCGCTGGTGCTTGTAAACAAAAAACCCTTCACTTTATGTTTTACTGAAAGTTGCAGCATCTTTTTTGTTCCGATAACGCCGGAATCGAGGGTTTGTATAGGCAGCTTTTGGTACAAAGGAGGCGATGCTATGCTGGCCATGTGTATTATGTAGTCGAATTTTTCAGCCGTGTCGAATTTTTCGATGTCAGATTTTACGAACTTAAATAATTTATTCCCGTCAATCTGCTTGATATTCTCCAGCGACCCTGAAGACAGGTTGTCAACGCATGTAACTTGGCCGCCCATGGAAACCAACGACTCGCAGAACCAGCTTCCGATAAAGCCGGCGCCGCCGGAGACTAGGAATTTTTTTCCTTTTATTTCGCCGGAAAATTCCTCCAAAGATTGTTTTATGTTCTCCAAATCAGTTTTTGGCGGGCTCATGTTTTACCTATATATAAATGACAATTTATAACTTAATTTCAGTCAGTTGGTTTTATGAATGTGCTATCCATCGACAGAAAAGACGTCCCGACATCGATAAAAAACGGGGAAATAACCATGTGTGTAGTCGGCGGTGGTTATGTGGGTTTGCCTTTCGCGGCTTTGTACGCGGATCTTGGTGCGAAGGTTTTCGTGTGCAACCGCGACCAAAAAAAAGTTGATGTCACGAACGCCGGAAAGACTTACATTTACGAGATCGGTCTCGATGAACTTGTTAAAAGCGCGGTAAACAGGGGAAATTTAACAGCGACGACAAACGTTGGCGACGCGGTTGCGAAAAGCGACATAATATTCATAACTGTGGGCACGCCCGTCAAACCGGACGGTTTTCTTGACGATTCGCAGATAAAAGAAGCTGCAAAAACAATCGGTGCATCCATGAAAAAAGGATCTTTAATTGTTTTGCGCAGCACCGTGAATCCCGGAACCACCGAAAACGTGCTGCTTCCGGTGCTGGAAGAATCGTCTGGCATGAAACTCGGCGACTTCGGCCTCGCGGACGCGCCGGAAAGGCTGCAGGAAGGCAAGGCGTTGGAAGGCCTGCGCACAGAAGCGACCGTGGTTGGCGGTGATAAATTCCACAAAAAAAGTGCAGAGATAACGGCGGGCGTTTTCGACACATTGAACGTGCCTGTATCCATAGTTTCATATCCGACGACGTCGGAATTTTCAAAATTCGTGTGGAACTACCTGCTGGACGCTGCGATCTCAAACGCACAGATTATAGCGCAAATAAGCGAAAAAATAGGCGTAGATTTCATGGAAGTGCGGACAACCGCTAATATGGACAACCGCATAAGAATGATGGTCGCCGGCCCGGGATCTGGCGGATCGTGTCTGGATTCCAATGAATTCGTATTCTTCAACAACGAAAAAAAGGTGTCTGCCACAACTATCGGAAGCTATGTGGATGACACGATAAAAAACAACGGCGTTAACGTGATTGAAAAACCAACAAAGATGCTATCCTTTGACCTGAAAACCGGAAAGGCATTTTTTGCGCCTGTCAAGGCTTTGACCAAAAGAAAACATAAAAAATTGCTGGAAATATCGACTTCTATGGGAAGGAAAATAAATGTAACACCAGACCATCCGATGATAGTTTACAAGAACGGGTTCAGGACAAAATTAGCGAATGATATAGTAATTGGCGATAAGATGCCTATAATATCCAGCTTTTCCGAACATAGAAAGCCCGAAGAAATAGATATTATTAACCATTTGGATGGGTATAAAACAAATGCAAAGGTAAAACCTAAAAATTTCGGGCTGGCTGACAATAAACGCAAATTGGACAAAATTTTGAAAAAAACGGGCGTGCGCCTGGGCAAAAGGCGCGAAATATTTGGATGCAACTTCTTGCCCTTAGAGTTGTTTCTAAAAATAGAAAACCAGGCCGGCTTCAAAAGGAAAGACTTTGAAGTTTATACTGGCATGGGAAGAATAACAAAAATACCAGCAATTATCAAGGTTGATGAAAACTTTTCAAGACTTATAGGATATTATCTGTCGGAAGGCTGGCTTAACAAAGACAAATCTTTGCGGGTGGGATTCGCATTCAATAAAAAAGAGTCCGCTTACATAAACGATGTTTGCAAAATATTGAAAAAACTTGGTGTAAAGTACTCGATCAACGACAACGGTAAAAATGTAAAGGTCATAAAGATATCATCTAAGATTTTTGGGGCGGTGGTCAAGGACGTTCTTCAGTGTGGAACTAATTCAAACGACAAAAAAATTCCCCAATTTTTCTACAGGGCCGGCAAAGAACTTAAGGAAAACCTGGTCTCCGGTTTATTCAGAGGGGACGGATCCATAGTTTTTAGCAATCAGGGGCCGTATGTATCAATAGAATGGGCAACGACAAGCCGCAAATTATTTGAAGGCGCTTTGTTTATATTACATTCTTTAGGGTATTTTCCGAGCATAGGAAAAATGCACACCGCAAAGACTAAGTCGGAAACCTTCCGTTTAAGGGTCAGCATGAAAGAAGATGTGGAAAGGCTGTCTAAGCTGTTTGGTGCGAATAAAAATAAAATAGCCGGCTTCTACAAAAACAGGGAAAAAACGATAAAATCTACCGGATTTGAAAATATGGGAAATTTCGGGCTCGTAAGGGTTAAAGCCGTAAAGGAACTGAATGGGAACTTTAATGTATACTCCGCGGATGTGGAAGGAACGCACACAATAGTGAGCTCCGGCGGTTTGGTTGTACATAACTGTTTCCCAAAAGACGTGGCGGCAATGTTTGCGCTGGCTAAAAAAGTTGGCATAGAAAAAAATTCGCTGAAATCCGTCGAATTGGTCCGCGTCATCAACGGCCCGGTGATGGCTGAACACGTCGTATCGCTTATCGAGGATGCTTTAGAAGAGAAAAAAATTGAAATGAAAAACGCCGCCGTCGGAATATTGGGTCTTGCATTCAAGGGCGAAACGGACGACACCCGCGAATCGCCCGCGCTAACCGTCGTGGCAATATTGAACAACCAATGCAACTCCGTAAACGCATACCACTCGTGTGTCAAACGGGTCAAAAGTTGAGAAAAGCTCCGCGTTGCAGTCACGTGGGAAAACGCGCTTGAAGGCGCGGATTGTTGCGTAATACTGACCGACCACAAGGATTTCTACAAAATCGATCCAGAAAAAATAAAGAAACTTTTAAAAAACAACTGCCTGGTCGATTCGCGCCATATAATAAACCCTGAAACGGCCGGTAAAAGTTTCGTTTACAGGGGGGTCGGACGGGGAAAAAGATGAAAATCGCGCTTCCCTCCTCAGCGGGAGGGCACTTAACAGAGTTGATGCAGATAAAAAATGCCACGCGCAATTATGAAACTTTTTTCATAACCGTAAAACGAAAAGACACGGAAGAGCTTTCCGCGAAGGAAAAAGTATATTTCGTTGAAGACACGGGCAGAAGCCCGGTCGGCCTGGTAAAAAACATACTGCAATCGGCCAAAATAATGTTGAAGGAAAAACCGGACGTAATAATAACAACGGGGGCCGGCGCTGCAATACCGTCGTCAATTATAGGGAAATTTCTTGGCGCGAAACTGGTGTATATAGAAAGTTATTGCCGAGCAAAAAGCAAATCCTGGTCGGGCAACATTTTATACCCGCTCGCGGACGTTTTCCTAGTGCAATGGGAATCGATGGTTGGAAAATACGGAAAAAAGGCGCAATATTGGGGTGGGGTTTTTTGATTTTCGTGACCGTAGGCACTCACAAAGATCCTTTTGACAGGCTGGTCAAAAAAATAGACGAACTGGTCGAAGACGGATAAATAAGAGAAAGCGTGTTTATTCAAATAGGCAACGCTACTTACGAACCTAAAAATTGTGAATATTACAGGTTCGTGGGCGCGGACAAATTCGAAGAGTTGTACAAAACGGCGGACACAATAATATGCCACGCGGGCGCGGGCAGCATAATCAATGCGCTGAAAAACAATAAACATCTTGTGATCGTCCCGCGCATGAAAAAATTCAAAGAGCACACGGACGACCACCAATTGGACCTCGCGGAAGCGATGGAAAATGGAGGCAAAGCTGTGTGTGTGCGCGACATCAATGACTTGGGCGTATCCATAAAGAAGGCTTCAGCCTCTTCGGGCAAGCCGCAGGATAACACGTTGGAAAAGAAAATTTCAGAGTATCTGGAAACGGTGGCGGCCAGATGAAAATAGTCCATGTAACAAAATATTTTTCCGGC
>CAYZCD010000003.1:0-28805 GCA_964476825.1 uncultured archaeon | reverse complement strand
ACACAAGGTCCGCTTGCAAAGCCGCAATCAGGGCCGGCCACAGGGTTTCGATATTGTGTTCGTCGGGCACAAAAAAATACTCCCGCCGTTTGGAACAGGGTATGGAAATAATAGAGCTGCCGGAACTGGCAAACGCGATGAACGCGCCCGTGACCGGGCCCATGGTAAAATTTTTAGAAGGCCTGCGCCCGGATATAATACATCTTCACATCCCAAACCCGTGGGCAGAACTGAATGTGTTTCTCTTCAAAATTCTTCACCGGAACACGAAAATAATTGCAACTTACCATTCCGATGTCATACCTTACGGCCCCGTGATGGGTCTGGCGTCGTCGCTGAGGTTGCTTTACCTTCTGCCTTCCATGAATCTTCTTTGCGACAAAATAATTGTGACAAGCCGCAACTATGCGTCTTCGTCTATGCCGCTGAATCTGTCAAAAAAGAAAGTTCACGTAATACCTATCGGCGTGGATATCGGAAAATTCAGGCCCGGAAAAAACCCCGGGCGCGCATTCACATTCCTGTTCGTCGGAAGGCTGATACCGTATAAAGGATTGGATTTTCTGGTAAAAGCCTGCGGCATATTAAAAGGCAGCGGCAAAAAATTCACCGTTAACATAGTGGGTGACGGCAAATTGTACAAAAAATTATTGTCAATCGTTGCGCGCACCGGCGTAAAAGACCGGATAAAATTCATGCGAAACGTAAGCGATTCTGAATTGCCGTCCGTGTACAGGAAAAGCGACGTCTTTGTCCTGCCGTCGATTTACAGGTCCGAGGCATTTGGTTTGGCCCAGCTGGAAGCCATGGCTTCGGGCAAGCCCGTAATATCAACGGAAATAAAAGGGAGCGGCGTGTCTTTTGTGAACGAAAACGGCGTGACCGGCATCGTGGTTAACCCGCAGGACGAAATTTCCCTCGCGAACGCGATGATGAAACTGATGGACGACAAAAAACTGAGGTTAAAATTGGGCGCTAACGCAAGAAAGCGCGCGGAAAAGATGTTCGACGAAGAAGACATTTCCAAGCGAATCCTAAAAATCTACGAATACTGATATTTTATAAAACTTTTTGACGACAGCAGCAATGCGAACCACAGGCTTGAAATTCTGTAAATAATGACGCCCGACGTGGCTGTTGCCAGGTCCATGCTCGGAACGACTTGAGTGAAGAGCAGCGCAGCGGTTGCTTCAAACGATCCGATATTTCCGGGCAAGAACGTTAACAGCCCGATAACGGTCGCTATGCTGCAAACCGAGGCTATGATCAGGAAGTCCATGTCGACTCCTATGGAAAGGAAGGAAAGCTTTATTATTGAAAATTCCATGGCCCATGTAACAAGTGTTATGAATACCAGTTTGGGCACGTGTTTGCTTTTAGATGCGAGCACAAACCCGGCATGAAATTTTTCGGGAAGTTTTTCCGCGCGTTTCGCCAATTCACGGACTTTCGGTATGAATTCCAGCGCGCTGTATATTTTATCAAAAGAGGCGCGCAGCAATTTCTTGTTGCCGGCAAAAAAAATAACCGACCCGATGATAATGGCCACTATTAACGCGGCCGCCACTAAAATTTTATCCACGATAGCATAAAGGACGGCAAGTCCGGCAAGATAAAAAACCATCAAAGTTGAAATGTCCAAAAGCCTTTCCAGAAGCACGCTCGGAAGTGTGTTAGTTATGGGATGGCCAAGGCTCTTCTTCAAATAATAACTGCGGACCGGCTCCCCGACCCTGCCGGGAGTTATATTGCTGACAAACAATGAAGCCGTGTACGGGCCCGCCACCTGTTCCGTGGAAAGTTTTATTTTAATTGACTCCAGGATAATTCGCCATCTTACGATTTTTACAAATATTATGGCTGCCGTAATGGCTAGGGCGCCGCCCACGAAAAAAAGGTTCGATTTGGAAAGCGTCCTGGCTATCGCAGCCGGGTTGGAATGTAAAATCAGCGCCGATAGAAGCCCTGCCGCAGCCAAAAATAATAATGCGTCAACCAAACGGTTTTTCATTGTAAAATCTCTCATACGTTTTGTCAAAATTTCTGGGTTTTCACTATTTCCTCGAATTTTTTGAGATTGGGATCGTCATTAACCGGTATCCAGTAATCATTTGGCATCAGTATTTTGCACATGCCGCCGGCTTGGGCCGCCTTTTTGAAAACCGTGCTCTCTATGCGCACCTCTTTTTCCCCTTCCAAACTACGGACTTCGTTAAACACGTCTGCGCCCATGCCCCATATTCCGACATTGGAATCTTTTGATATGAACGGTTTCTCCACGTAATCTGTGACCTTGCCTTCGGTGTCTATAACCTCTCCGTACGGATACAAAGTCCCGGGTGTGCACAATATCACAATCCGAAAACCCTGGCTCACTGCGGACAGGAAAATGTTTGCGAAATCCGTAGGGAAATTTTTGTAATTGACTATCATATCGTCCGGCTGGTGCCAAAGGAAATTTTTGTTTATGATTTTGTTATCGATGGCAAGTTTTATCGCGCCCCCCGACCCAACTTTTTTTGTTTCAACGGAATAGGAATTTTTAGTTCCGAACGCGGATCCGTCACCGTAATATTCCGATATGGAATTGCCGCGGTGGGTGTTATCGATCAAAAATTTGAAATCGTTAAATCCGAGGTTTCTCCACAGATCAAAAGTGTATTTGCTCAGCGGCTGCCAGTTTATCGGTATCATATGCTTCGAGAAACTGTCTCTGGTGACGTGGACCAACCTGCTGCCGGACCCGCCCATTGCAAAAACTACCGGAAGTTTTTTAGCTTCGGCCTTGTGGTCGCCTATCCTGAGCCCCTGGCCCGGCTTTATGTAAAGGTGCTCGCCGACCTGCACTAGGTTTTTTTTCATCTCGCCTTCGTTTGATATTTCCCGGAGAAGTTCGTGCGCCATCAGATCATCCTGTAAATCTATAACGATTTATTATTAAAACCTATTCGTGAAAGTCTTTTAAATCATTTGATAACACATCGTCTTATTAATACCGCACCCCTATTCGTCTTACGTGTTGCCATGAAAATCGAAGTAAATTCCGCAATAATTTACGCCGCGGCTTTGATTGCTTTCTCAATAGCGTTCGGTGTGAACTCGGTTGGCATGGTTTTTGCCGTTCTTCCGGGCTTCCTTTTCTCGTATTTTTTGCTGGAATGCAGGAAAACCGTCCGCATATTGTTGTCCGTGCCTCTCTCAATACTGCTTATCTTGGTGCCCGCGTGGGTGTTAAACATTTTTTCCGTGCCTGTGAACGGCACAACCCTGGTTGCAATTTCCTTGGCTTACAGTTCGCTGCTCGCGTTTATTTTGCGGGGTAAAAAAATCGACATGCACGCAAAACTGGACACCGAAACGGTGCTCATATTAGTTCTCATATTTGCGGCCGCGATTATGACTATCCCTCTCCACAGCGGCCTGATGCCCCGCACGGACGGGACATCGCATTATTACAAGGTGTGGCAAATCCGTGAAGGGTTAGACGCGTCAGGCGGTATATCACTCTGGGATCCTGGATGGTACGCGGGCTACGCGTTATTCGACTTTTATCCGCCGATGTCATATTATTTCACAGCCTTGCTGAGCTATTTCACGGCTTCGCCCCTGAACGCCGTTTTTGATTATGTAATAATTTTGTCCTACGTTTTCCTTGCCGTCGGCGTGTTTATTCTTTCAAGGGAACTCGGATTAAACAAACTGTCCAGTTTTCTCGCAGGCCTGGTAATAATTTCATCGCCGCGTTTGGCTACCAACACGATGTTTTCCGGGCAATTCCCGACAATATTCGCATTCTCGTTAATTCCGGTATCGGTGTACATATTCATACGCGCGCTTTCGGAGAAAAAAACAAAACTTCACACCCTCTCGGGCATGCTTCTCGGCACGGTTTTTCTTATTCACCACCTCACAGGATATTTCCTGACCACGCTGTTTTTGCTTATATTTGTGATATTTTCCCTCAAAAAACGCGGGTTCGATTTAAAAAATTTCTTCCGCGTCGTAATTACATCCGCGCTCGTGCTCGCGTTCTGGATGGCGCCGTTTTTCGTCAACATAGGATTCAGTGAATATTCAAAAAAATCCGCAATAGGTTTCAATCCAGACGTGTTTTTAGTATTGACGACCAGCCCGGATAAAACGTGCAACGATTACTGGTGTTTCGAATCGATGGGTATGGAATTCACTATAATGGCCATGGTCGGGTCTTTGGTGTGGTTGGGCGGGGCCGCGGCGTCGCGCGGTAAAATATCGGTCTTGCCGAAAATAAGGACCGGGTCGGCAATAGCCGTTTCTATGTTACTGGGTGTCCTGGTTCTGGCCCTGGCGCCGTTCATAGGAATAACAAATTATCTGCCGTTTGGCTCCTCGTTCGGCGCGGAAAGGTTTACATTTTATCTGATACTTCCAATCTCCATACTGTGCGGCGCGGTTCTCGAATTTGTCAACGGCCTCCGAGGGAAAGATTTTTTGGTCGGCGGCTCAATTCTAATACTGGCACTGGCCGGAATTTTCTTGTGGAAATATATGGACTTGGTAAATTTCCGTGCCGCAGAATGGAATACTGAAGACGCCCCGCTGAACACAAGCGGGCTGTCCGACATGTATGCTGCGCTGCGCTCAGTGCCCGCCGGCCGCGTTATGACCTACGGAATTTTTCAGGGTGCCATAGTGGGCGCGATCCCGCTGCAAACCGGGAAGGGTGTTATATCAGGATGGCAGCCGCAAAGTTCCCCAAACTATAAAAATGTTGCCGGTAAGTTGGAAGACATCAGCGGGCAGAGCCTTTTCAATTTCAACTTATCGAACAAATTCGTATATACGACATTCCAACAAAGCTGGACCAGGTGGATCGTGGTAAATTTGTGCAGCCCGGAAGGCGGTCGCGCAGTTAACTCAACATTCACGAAAGACGAACGCTATCTTTTTGTGTGGAGAAACGGAAACAACCAGGGATGCCTGGTTTTATTGGAAGTCCCGCAAACTGCATTCGCGGAAACTGTAGAACCCGTGGGCGTGTTAAATGATACGCAAAAAATCAAGGAAAGCCTGTATGACACGGAAAACGGTTACCGCATACATTTCACAAAACGGTTGTCGGACCTCCCGCAAAATGATTACAGGATAATCATAAACAAAGACGTGGTCTGGGACGATTCGCTGGCCGCAGACATAGCCAACATTGCTTCATCGGAGTTCAAACCTCTGGCATGGAAAAGGAACGGCAATAAGATAGTTGTGCACAACACAACAGGCTGGACCCTTGTTAAAGAAACATATTACCCGCTGTGGTCCGCGTACAATGGAAATAAAAAATTAAAAATTTATGAGACCGACCTGGGTTTCATGCTGGTCAAATCGGAAGGCGACCTGGAATTAAAAATTGAAACTCCCGTATACTATAACGTTTCATCTTTGATAACGCTGATCGGCCTGGTTTTGATATTGTCTTCGGTAATGTTAGAAAAAACGCCCTCTCACAATCCCGACAAAGAACCGAACCCCGTCCTTTAAAATTTTTAATTTTGTGTTGCCGACCCGCGGATAATAATCAATCGGTATTTCAACCACGTTAAACCTGCCGTGGACCGCGCGCGTGGTCATCTCGACTTCCCAGTCAAGCCCGCGGGACTTTATTTTTATTTTGTCCAGCATCTTTTTCCTGAAAATTCTGAGTCCCGTCGACCCGTCTGTTATGCGTTTGTTTGTCAAAAGTGTGATCAACGAAGAAAATATTGCATTGCCGTAAAAATTAGTGTGGTCTTCGCTGCTTCTTCCGAGCGCGGCGTCGAGGATTTTTTTTGCTGTTCCAGTCAGGACGCCAAGTCCGCGTTTGCGGTTAAAAAATCTGGAACCCAGGACCAAATCGGCGTTTCCCCGCCTGACCATCGAAAGCATTTTCGGCAACGCTTCCGGCGGGTACGTGCAATCCGCATCTATCGTGGCTATCACATCGCCATTCGCTGCAGCGAACCCGGTTTCGAGCGCGGCGGCCTTGCCCTTGTTGGAGGGGTGTTTCAGTATCCTGACACCGCGCACGCGCTTCGCCTCGTTGTATGTGTTGTCGCGCGACCCGTCATCGACAACGATTATTTCCGACTTTTCAAAAAATTTGACTTTTTTCACTCTTTCAACTGTCTTTCTTATGCCGTTTTCCTCGTTGTACGCTGGGACGATTATTGATATCAAATTTGCACCGATTTATATGTTACGCAGCTTTGAATAATAAACATGGTTATAGCTTACCTGTTTTCGCTGGCCAGTGCGTTCATCCTGTCCGGGCGGATGTTGGAAAACAAAACGAATTACGAACGCCTGTTTTTCTCGGCCGTATTATCATTCGTAATCCTTCTTTGTTCCGGGGTAATCCTCAACCTGATCGGCCAGATCGGCCCCGTGCAACTGGTAATTCTGAATGTGCTGCTATTTGCCGCCCTGTTTTATAGGTACAAATTTACGGTCGGCGCCGTGGAACTGGACAAAAACGACGTGTTGGTTGTAATAATTTTTCTGGTTTCATTTTTCATACGCGCGGCCCCGGCAATATCGGACCCGATGCCTTTCGGAAGTTATGACATCATACAACATTACGCCATGGGGATGGAAACGTATGAACGTGGCGCCGTGCCGGAAGAATTTCCGAAATATTTAAACTGGTACGGGACCTCGCAGGACAATGTCAACGGCGTTTGGGTATATCCCCCCGGCAACGCGATAATGTCGGCGGTTATGAAATCGGTTTTCAGCCTGTCATGGCCGCGCACCGTCCATGTTTTCTCCGCAGTGTTTGATTCGCTCACAATTCTGGTAATTTACATGTTCGCCGGCAAAATATTGAAAAACAAGCCCGCCGGCCTGGCCGCGGGTGTGCTGTTCGGGGTATCGGGTAAAAACATTTTTTCCCTGTATTTCGGGCAGGTCGCGTATGAACTGGGCATAATGCTCGCGCTTTTCGCATTATTCACGTACATAATAGAAACAAGTTCGCGCAAACACGGAATAGTATTGTCTGGTATTGCAGGCGGTTTATCGTTCCTGGTATCTCCGCTCGCGGCCGGATATTTCATAATCGCCTCGTTCTTCATATCGCTTTACGAATTTGCCAAATTCGGAAAGAAATCCCGCATAAAGGAATTCGCGCTGGTTATGGCCGTTGTTCTGGTCGTTTCCGCATTTTTCCTGCCAAAATTCGTCATGTGGTTTTCCTTTTTCGGAGCCAAATCTTCCAACACACCAGACTCGATAAGCATTCCGGATTTGGTTTGGCCGTTCAAAATGATTGAAAAACAACCCGGATTGCCGGGCTGGTATTTCGACCCTAATGCAACTATGGGAACAGTTTGGTTAATTGCCCTTGCGGCCGGGTTTTTAATCATGGTATTCACGAAGTTTGAAGGCAAAAAAATATTGGTACCGTGGTTCGCGGCCGATTACGTGCTGACACATTCGTATATCCTGTGGGGCCCGCTGGGCTTCGGAGTTTTGTACGATTACGCCGGCAGGTGGATGGCCCAATCAACGATAATACTCGCACTGGTCGCGGGCTTGGTAAGCATGTATAAAATTTCGGCAAAGGGCGGCAAAATATTTTTATCCAACACGGAAGGATTTTCTCTGGGGTACATAATATTGGTCCTGGTTTTATTGTTGAATGTGCCCGGCAAGATAGCCACGGCAAATTCTATTTATTTACAGCCTTATCGCATGTCGGCGGATATGTTTTCGGTGGCCGGCGAAATACGCAGCGACGCAAAAGAAAACTCTGCAATTTTGGTATTCAGCGCAAACGTACAGGCTGCCGACGAGAGGCGCGGTTTGTTGGAAGCCTTGGCGAAAACACGCGTCTACACCAAGCCGAATGTTGACAACGGCACGTTGAATTTAACATTCACGCACACATATCCAGGCGGCTACATAAACTACGAAACGAACTACATAATGTTTGATTATGGGGGTTTCGCAAAATCGCAGCAATTCGCGGACTATGTATCAAATTACAGGGGAATAGAGAACGCGTTGTTCGCCGGTTCAAAACCAACGTTCTCACGGGGCGACGTGAATGTATACAAGATATAATAAAATTAAATCGTTCTTGTGACTACAAGATTTTGATATATCGGTAGAAGGACACTCACGACAAGAATAAAAATTTCTAGTTGTATCCAAACATTTTCTATAAATGTTAACGTGTTCAAGCGCGGGCTCAACAGACAGTTGTTTTAATTTATTTTTTTGAAGTGCTTCTACGGTGTACTGAAATTCACGTCTGTATTCGTCGTCCTCTTCAAAAAAATGTTCGTTGACGAAATACAGTCTATCATTCACCTCGGTAAATGACCCGTAGATACTTATTATGTTAGATTTTATTAAGTCGTTTGATATTCTTCCATCTGCTATGTTATGGAGGGCGTTTACAGTGACAAATTTTATATGGAATCGGCCGCTTTCTGATGTCGCGGATCCTATTCTATCTAGAACATCTATGTTATATTGGAGTTCTCGTTCCAGACCGACCAAGTTTGATATCACCTCGTCCATGGAAGTTTGACGCTGTTGATATATTTCACCAATAAAAATAATTAGAGTAAGTATTAACCCGATGATCGCCGCACTATCTTGAATCGAAAATTTTCTCATGTATTCACTTCAAACCTATACGTGCGGCCTTCTTTCCAATAAAAATTCCATGTCCCCGTATTTCTCAAAAATATTTTTCGTTATTTTATTGTTTAGTAATTGGAACGCCAGGTCTATGCTTCTGTTGGACAGGCCGGCATAGAATTTCCTTATCGCCAGCCCGCGCCTTATGCCGCGGCCGATAGCGTTATTCCACATCCTCTCGTAAGAAGACAAATATTTTTCGTCGAATTTATTTTTCAGAACCGCGCCCGCGAAAACCTGCGCCGCTATTCCCGCGCATATCATTCCGTATATGACCCCGCCGCCGGTCAGCGGCTTGACCTGCGCAGCCGCGTCCCCGACGAGCAAAATTCTGTTTGAATAGCTTTTTTGGAATCCGTACGGGATGACGCCGCTAGACAGCTCGTATTTGTCAACGCCGAATTTGGAAAGGAAATTGTTGAAATTGTTTACGTTCGCGGGCCCTATGTTCCCCGCGATTCCGTATTCAATGGTTTTTCCGCGCGGAATTTTCCACGCAAAAAAACCCGGATAAAGCTTGTTGTCAAAGAACAAATCGACGCAATTAGAATCGTCCTGTTCTTTTGTGATGGCCATTATGCCGTTAAGTTTATTGGGCGCGGAAAAGCCGAGTTTCCTGGCAACAAACGAGTTTGAGCCGTCCGCGCCGCAGATAAGCTTTGTTCTAAAAATGTTATTTTGGGTTGTTACGCTCGCCGAATTTTCATCAACGCTGAAATCCAAAACTTTTGTCTCGGGAAATATTTCGACCCCGTTCTCTTTCGCAACATTTCCCAGGTGGGCGTCCAATGACTCGCGGTTAATCACGAAAGCGACGCGTTCTTTTCGCATCAGTTCTATGGTTTTGCCGGAAGGCGAATGGAACTTGGCGCCAAAAACTTCGTGTTCATAAAAATTGTCGCTCAAGTCCATCATAGTTAAAAATCTGGTAGAATACAATCCCGAACAATGGCGCGGAAAGCCGATTCTTTTATGTTCTTCTATCACAGCCACTGTTAACCCGGATTGGGAGCATTTTATCGCGGTGTTTAAACCCGCAGAACCGGCACCGATAACAACAACGTCGTAGTCAGTCAGATTTATCACCTTATGTTTACATCAGATAATCTGATAATAATGTTCGTTAACAAAACAAACTATAAATACGGGCTGGTATTGACCCAAATATTGTTCATAGTGTCCCTAATAGTCGTAGCCCAGTCGTGGGCAAAAAACGGGGATTGGGTAGGGAAAGCCGTTGATCTGAGCGGGGGCACGGAAATAACCTTCAAGTTCACAGGCGACATTACAGCCGCGGCCGAAGAAAAAATCGCCTCTGATTATCACGTTAACACGCGGATTTTCCGGAGCGCTGACGGGGGACACATATCAATTTCAGGCAATCAGGAACTAAACACAACCGCAATAATATCTTATTTTGAAAACAACGGAATAACCGTAGACGGCTCGCCTTCCGTCCAGACCATCGGCCCGGCGCTCGGGTCGTCTTTCTGGAAACAGGCGCAATTATCCATATTACTCGGTTTTATTTTCATGGGTATCAGCGTTTACATAATATACAAATCGCTGGTGCCGTCGGCGGCCATAATATTGAGTGCGGCGTCGAACATGATAGAAACCGTGGCCGTGATGAACCTGCTCGGGATCGAAATGTCTCTCGGCGGCATCGCCGCGTTACTTATGATGATCGGTTACTCGGTCGACACAAACGTAGTTCTTACGACAAGGCTGCTGAAAAAAGAATTCGGCATGGAGGATTTTGAAAAAACGGTAAAAAGTTCCATGATAACCGGAATAACGATGAGCGCCGCGTCCATTGCGGCGCTGCTGGCAATTATTGTTTTTTCTCCGGCGTCCGTATTGACGCAAATAGCGTCGGTATTAATAATCGGGTTGTTTTTCGACATGCCGAACACGTGGCTCCAGAATTCCGCAATACTGAGGTGGCATCTCCGTGCTTAAGGCGTACAAAGTTATCGTATTGGCTGTCTATGTTTTGGCTGCATTAGTTTCAATCGGCTACAACTTCGGGAACGGTGTCACGGTTTCCAGCGGGGCCGGAACTCTGGCCACGGGCGGAGTGGTAACCGAAGTCGACGGGCTTCCGGTAAAATCCGTAAACGCGTGGTACAATTTAACATCGTCCGGCGTTACGCATTTCATAACATTCAACGGAAATTCGTACGAATTAAATTCGGATTTGTTGAAAAACATAACAGTAAAAGAATTAAAACGCAACAATCTGGATCTCGGAATAGATTTGCAGGGCGGGACGCGCGTCTTGTTAAAACCCGCGGAAAAAGTCTCGCCGGAAACTGTAAACACGGCCATAATACCGGTCTTACAGAGCAGGATAAATGCATACGGCCTGCAGGAAATAGTTTTGCATTCGGAATGCGACATAGAAAACTGTTTTGTAGTGGTTGAAATAGCCGGAGAGAGCAAAGACGTCATTGAGCGCCTTCTTGCGTCGCGCGGCAATTTCGAGGCCAAGATACCAAATGAAATCCGCCTGATGTCGGGCAAAGGGTCGTTCTCGCTCGGCGGCACAACACACGAAATAGAAAAAATAGGCGAAGAATTAAAAATAGATTCTTCGGCGCACAAGCAAGGGGATATCGTTTCCGTAGATAACATCGACCAGGAAATAGTAAATTACACGGACAGCTCCGCATTTTTGTATTCGTCCATACTCAAAGGGAACGACATAGAAAACGTATTTACCGATTCAACCCACTCCGTGCTTCAAAACACCGGCAACGGTTACAGGTTTGCATTTTCAATATTGTTGTCCAGGGATGGCGCGGAAAGGTTTGCAAAGGTGACCTCCGGCATGGTGATAGACCAGTCCGGCGGAAATTACCTGAAATACCCGATAATTCTTTATCTTGACAACAAGCCCGTAACGCAATTAAGCATAGCGTCCGACCTCGCCGGGCGCGTGCTCACAGAAATTTCAATCGAAGGTTTCCGCCAAGAACGCAAAGACGCCGTTTCGGAACGCTCAACATTGCAATCCATATTGAAAGCCGGCGCGCTGCCGGTCAGCCTTGAAATTGCGAACATAGAAAGCGTCTCTCCGAAATTGGGCAGCGGATTCATAGACTCCGCGATAAAATCCGCCGCGTTTGCGATCATTGCCGTTACGCTCGTTGTGCTGGTGAGATACAGAAGTTTCAGGATCGCGCTTCCGATGGTCATGACCAGCCTTGGAGAAGTAATAATTTTATTGGGTGTGTCCGCGCACGGAAATGATTTGCCTTGGATGGCCGCGCTGATAATTAACATAATTTTGGTCGGGCTGGCCTACCACAAAAAGAACCACGTGGATTTCATAGATGTGTTCGGTGTTTTACTGGTTCCCATGATGGCCGTGTTCTTTTCGTGGACCATAGACCTGGCTGTGATCGCGGGGATCATCGCTTTCATCGGGACGGGAATAAGCCAGATGATAATAATTTCCGACGAAGTTGACCGCAACCGCCTAATACCGATCTCCCCGTGGGAAAAAATAAAGAAGGCGTTTTCTATGGTGTTCGCGTCCGCAATAACCGTGATATCCGCGATGTTCGCCTTGCTTTTCATAGGTGTCGGACTGGTAAAGGGTTTCGCGATAACAAGCATCGTGGGGGTTTTGATAGGGGTTTTAATAACAAGGCCCGCATACAGCCAAATTGTTGAGATTGTGTTATCGCATAAGAAATAATTAATTTTTCGTGTGAAAAATTTTATCGATCGATATTAGTTCTTTCAGCGGCTTTTCCGCGGATTCGGAAACGAAAATTTCTCCGGTTGTTTCATTCTCGAGTATAAGGCTGAACACATTTGAGTTGTTGAATTGGCAATTCGGTGTTAAAAGATGGTGATGCCAGGATGTTCCCGCTAAAGTGTAATGCCCCGCGAGCCGGAGAATTTCACCAACATCGACTTTTACCGGTTTATTTTTCATCAGACATCGCCTGTATGATTGCCTGTGTGGAATCTTTTTTGTGTATTGATTCCGTTGACGATATGAACTCTTCAACGTACGCCATTTGTTTGCCGTAGCGCTCGCGCAGCTTTCTTGTGAAGCTCTCGTAATCCGCAAACGTTTTATGGAATGAAATCATTACATAAGTCTTCCCGCGCAGTCCTTCTCCGCGTGCAAAATATACAACCTCGGCGATTTTTGATATGTAATTCGCGGCCTCCTCTACATGTTCTTTGTCGGAATAGTCGCGCCAGTCAAAAAATGTGATCGCGGAGATGGAAAAACCGGCTGCTTTCTCGTCCACAACTGCCCGATAACCGCGTATAACTTTGTCCCGTTCCAGCCGCTGTCGTATTCTTGTCACAGTAGGTTGTGTTAATTTCAACAGTTGGGCTATATGTTTGTCCGGTTTCCGCCCGTCTTTCAACAGCTCGAACAAAACCTGTTTCTCCTTGTCGCGCAACGTTGTCATTTAGCCCAGTATGTATTGATGGATTTCGTATTTAAAATCGATTTTTTTTGCCTTATGTTTATGATCTATGCACGGGTATGTGGGAAAAAACGTATTATGCTTTTAACTCATGCATTTTAATTAATCGCAAGTGGAGTATGAAGACCTTTCGAGTCGATCTTTGAAGAATATTTGCGTATTCCACCGACAGGAATGGGTGCGGCGGCTTCCTTTTAGCCTAGCCAGCCAAAACGCCGCTCACCCAGCCAATTTTTAAAATTTGTTTTTCAGGCGAATTATTTTAACAAAGGACCGCACCGAACAAAAAACGTCACCGTCCGATAAATGATACAGTAACTATATACCAGTGGTGATCAATTTACAAAAAATCCGAATGAATTTTATTTTTTACCGGATTCTATCTTCATTATCGCAGCCGCTATGTCGCCCGTTTCTTCCAAAGTTTTTGCAGCATCTTCCCGCGAAACCCCAGTCTTCTGGACTATAATATCTATGTCAGAACTACTATTTTCCTCTTCTATATCCCCCGTAACTTGGTATGTGATTTTACCCATCATTTCGGATTTTACAACCTGCGGATTTTTGATGTGTATGGTGTCATTTCCGGATCTAATCAGAACCTCGTCCGCTTCGATTTGTTCCATCTTCATATTTTTCATCATTTTTTCAAGGTCGCGCGGGTTAAACATGAAATAAACTTCACGCACATGGCTTAAATCATTGATAATCGCGTGATCTCACGTTAACTCGCAAGTGAATATATGTTACCTCATGTTACTCCACGTGAAATAACAGGGAGGTTAATATAAGGTGAATTAATACTCCATAAACCAAATAACACCATGGATCACGAAACTTTTGGATACGCGTGTGGTGTGCTGTGCGCCGGCGGCTTCATCAAAAGGGGGCGCAATTATTGTGTCGGCCTTCAAACAAGCAACGAAAGCCTGGTCAAACATTTTGCCGAGTCGTTGCGCACAATCAGGGATTTCGAAACACAGATAAGAGAGAAAAATATAGGTGACAAAAGATATTTTACAATGAATGCATACGGAAAAGGCCTGGTTTTAATTTTCGATAACATTGGATTCTTTCCGACGCGCAAATCCTGGTTGCCGCCAAAGATGTCGTACGAAAATTCAGAATTCCGGTCCGGTTTGTTGGCGGGATTTTTCGACACCGCCTCTTATGTCTACTTCAACCGTGAAAAATTTTCTATCTCGGGCAGTGGTTACAGGTACCTGCGCGCCACGTCCGTCAACCCAGCCGGGCTGGCTGAAATCAAAAAATTGCTGTTACTCGAAGGTATAGAATCGAACTTGCGTTCAACAAAAACCGGGCTGGGTTATTTAACAATCAGGGGTGATTGGCGGCTCAAAATGTTCGCGAGTCGCATCAAACTGCGCACGGATAAAAAGGAAACCGTGAAAACCGCGTTGGGTGCGGATAAAATATCGGTTGGCCGGGAATAAACTAAAATTCTCTTTCGGCCTTTGCAACAGTTTTTCCTATGACCCACCCCAGAAGAGCGCCCGCAATCACGTCGATGGGGTAATGCACACCTATGTAAACTCTTGAAATTGCGACCAGCGCGGCGAAAGAGTAAAATAACAATTTGTGTTTTTCATATTTTACTCCCATAAACTCGGCCCAGGCGAACGCGGAAGAGCTGTGTGTGGACGGAAAGGAGTACGGGCTTTCCGCGTGATTAATTGCCCCAACCGGGCGCGGCCGGGCAAAAAAATATTGGAAAAATATAGAAAATGAGATTGTCGTGGCCAGGATCGCTATCATGTTTATTTTTTCCTGCCGGCCTTTCAGGAAAACGGCGCTTAAAACAAAAATCGGGAAAGCCGTTGCGCTTATGAATTCCATGAGGAACGCCGCATTGAACACGTCAAAACGTACAATAGAATCAATCATTGAAGTATACAATATCATACGTTACCTGCCTGTACCGTGATTTTTTCTGTCATGCCGGTCGGTGTGCGTATTTGTATTTTTCCGCCGCACTGGCACAAACCTGTTAATGGCGCAGCCGAATATTCGTTCCCGCAACCGGCGCACACAAAACCCTCAAACACGTTGCTGTTTGTTTGTTTGGACTTCATCATCTCCATCAACGATGCCTGTCTGCCCTTTCCCAGCAGTTCCGATTTGCTGAAACCCAGCGCGGTGAATATGCGCTCAATCGGGGGGAGCATCTGGTTTTCCACGTAATAAACGTGGTCTATTTCCAGGTGTTTTTCTTTCACATATGCCGGGTCCTCCGTCCGCTTGGAAAGCAGCTGGTTTCCTTTGATTATGACATAACCTATACGGTCTCCAACGCCCGGCGCGTCCTCGGAATTTCTTTTGGCCATTTTTTTCGCCAGCTCTATGTGGGGCTGCATGCCCGCATAGCTGGCCGGGCTTTTCGTTATGCTTTTTGTTATCACCAGCTTTTCTATGGGAATTTTATTTTCCGCCAGGTCTTTCATGACCCCGTTGAAATAAGTCAGCGCTTCTTTCGTGTCGCCCCTTTTCAGTATTATATCTATAGTCTTGTTCATCGTATCCGAAACCAGTTCGCACCAGTCCCTGCGGACGGTTTCTATCCCCTTGGTTTCTATTTTTTCTTTCCACTTCCCGTTTTCTTTCACGAATTTCCAGGCCGCGTACCGTTTCTTGGTCAGTATCAGGAAGCTTTTGAACAGTTTTTCAAATTCCATCTGCATCGCGCCCGAAAGCTCGCTGTTTATCGCATTCATTATTTCCGTTCCTTTCTCCCAGCCGCGTTCCAGGTCCGTCTCTGGTATTTTTACCATTATAGAATCCGTGTCCCCATAAACCGCCTGCAGGCCCAGCTTGTTCTCGGCCGTTTTAGTCACGGTCTGTATCAGGTAACGGCCGCACGACGTAATTGCGTTGGCTATGTCCAATATGTACAACTTCGCTTTTGTGTAACCCGTGTAGCCGTAAAATGAATTGGCCAGGATTTTGGTCGCGAGCTGTTTGGCGTCCAATATCCTGCGTTTTTCCTCGTCCGTTTCCTGTTTCATCAGTTTTTTTGTTTTAAAGCGTTCTTCGAGAAGCCGGCCGAGTATGTTTGGAATTATGCCCTCCTGGACGTTCTTGGAAACGAATGTGTATCCTTCGGGGGTTTTAATCGTCTCGACCCCGTCGGCGTTTCCTTTCACAATCGTAGTCGGGCAAATGTTGTAGCTCCTGAATATGGACGGGTACATGCTGCGAAAATCCAAAACCACTATCAGGCCGTCGGCGTGCAGCCCCACTTTAGGCGTTAGCACAAAACCGCCCTTCAGCCCGTTGTCTTCTTTTTCCCGTTCCTTTTTCTTTATGTCCGCGGATTCCGGCCTGCACGGGATGACAAAATTTCTTTTGTTGAATTCGCGTAACAGAAGGTTTTCGACGCGCCCCGCCTCTCCGCCGTCAAGGCTGTCCTGGAGCAGAACACCGCTGAGTTTGGACAATTCTATATATTTGTCGAGCAGCTGCTTTTTCACGACCAGGTCCAAAGCAAGCTCTGCGTCCTTTCTCGCATAATCGATAAGTTTGGTTATCTTTTCCTTGTCTCCGCTGTTCCACAATTTGGATATTTCCGAGTGGGCCACATCCAATTTTTCCTGGTTCAATAAAATTCTCGAAACGTCCATAAGGCCGTAGCGTTTGAAGAGGAAATTCTTTTTCACCAGCTGGTAGCTGTCAGCGACCACGCGGCCGGGCACGATTGCACGGACGCGGTTTTTCATGATTTCCTTGGTATACGCCTGTTTTTCGTTGCACCGCCCGATTGTGCGCGGCAGTTTAAGTATTTCCATGCGTTTTAAAATAAACGGCAAATCGAAATTGTTTATGTTGAATCCGGTAATCACGTCGGGGTCGTAATCGTCTATGGTTCCGGCCATTTTTGCCAGCATTTCCGTTTCGTCCAGGCATCGGATCACGCTGTCCGTGTTGGCGCCCCGTATTGTAAAAACCATGGATTTGTTCCCGCGGTGCTCCGGGTAGAACGCAAGGCTGACTATGATTATGTCGTCTTCACTCGGGTTTGGAAGCCCGCCGGACTTGGAAAGTGTTTCTATATCCACCGCGAGGTATTTGGTCTGGACGTTTCCCGCGTTGTCGGTTGGCTTTATTTTTGTTATGTTTACCGTGCGTTCGGTTTTTACCGTGTGTGTGTTTATATCGGCGCATTCCGCCTCAACCCAGCCCATTCCGCTTATGGAATAGTCCGCCATGAACCGGTATTTGAAAAGTATGTCGGCTTCAAAAATTTCTTCCGCTTGCGGGTGTGTTTTCAACAAATCGCGCAACTCGGAAACTTTTTGCGGGTTTCGCAGTGTTAATTTCAGCATCTCGGCCGGGTTTTTGGAAAACCCGCGCGGAAGTTTTTTCATTACGCGTTCGCATTTAATAACATCCTGTTTTGAGGAAACAAACTTTTCCACGTCCTGTATTTTTCCGTCCTTCGTAAGCACGTAAAAATATGGGAAATAACCTTTTACAAAACCGCAGGTCGTTTTGTTGTTTTCGTCCCGGCCGAAAATCCTTACTATGGGACGGTCCTCGATAATGACGTAATCCGCGTCTAGAACTTGCATCTTCATAAGCAATCACTGTATTATCATCCGGCCCGATTTAAAAGCCAGGTTTTCATGTCCCTCGTGGCTAAATCAGCCTCGACGAACTCGTTGGAAGTCGACACGAAAGTCCTTCCCTTGTGGTTTGTAAATTGGGTAAGGTCGGAATCCCCGAAAAACACAAAATCCGTATCGTCGTCGATAAAATTTAAGTCCTCGCTGAATGCGGGCACAACCGCACCCGTTGATGCGTAACGCCTTTTGGAAAAGGCCCGGGCGCATTCCTCTATGTTGTTTCCCGTCCGCACGGAAAAAAATTGCAGCTTGAATGTAAGCCCGCAGACGCGGAAACTTATTTTGGCTGGGCCCCTGACAGATTGGGTCTCAAAAGACCCGTCGTGTAAAAGTAAAATTGTGATTTTTTGCGTGTCTTGTTTGTCTGCAAGAAAAACGCACGCGGCGCCGCTGCGTTTAGCGATTTCCTTTATGGCCGCCTCGTCTCCGGCCGAAGACGTTCCGAAATAAAATGACGCCGGGGAGGCGGTTCTGGTTATGCCGTGTTTTATTGGAAGTTCGGGATAAATTATTTCCTCCGCGGACAGCGCCGTGCCTGAAAAATACCCGGACACGGCCAAAACGTCGTCCTCTTTGATATTTTGCGGGCCGGCGGATACCGCACACTTCCCGGTCAGGTCCTCAAGATAAAACAAATTGTCTCCCGGCTCCCGCACAATACCCAATATTACATTCCGCTGGCCGGGGCGCATTTTATTTATCGAAACCGGCTTTTCCTCCAGCCCGCGCATTATAACTTCGCCCAACACGCGGATTTTGTTTTTATAATATTCCAAAAAATCTTTTGCCGTGATTTCAGTCTTAAAAACCTTCGGTGATACGACAACCAGGCCCGGCGTGCCGCGTATCTTTTGCAGCGCGCTTTCGTCCAGCAGCGCGGGCGCCGGACCGGAAACGGTTTTTTCGTAATCACGTTCTGTTAATTCTCCCGCGACCGCCGGAGATACCATTATTCCCTTCTCTAAAAATTTAGCAAGCAGCTGTTTGTCCATAAAAACACTACTCAAAATAGAAATCTTTTTTTAGCATTTCAATTATGTTTTCCCGCGTATGCTTCGACAATAACAGGTTGATTTCCTTGGTCCGTCCGTGCCTGCCTTTCGATGTTGTATGCACAGACAAAATTCCGAGCATGCCAAGTTCGGATATAAGGTCCGACGCGCGCCGCGGCCCCAGCACTTCCAGCCCGCGCTTCTTACAAACCGCTTTGTAGCGCTCGTAAGTCTCCCCTGTGGTCAGGCTTTGGTCCTGGTTGTCTGCGATTGACCACAATATGGCCTGCGACTGCCTGGGTTGGGTGCGCACGGTTTCGAGCACGCGGTCGATGGAGATTTTTTCCTGCGCCTTGTCGACGTGGGATTCATCCAATGAAAGGTCTCCGCCCCTTTCCGCGATTTCACCGGCGACCCGCAGAAGATCAAGCGCACGCCTCGCGTCCCCGTGTTCCTGTGCTGCCAACGCGGCGCATTTTTGTATGACTCCCTCTTTCAAACCGGACGCAGCAAAAGCGAGTTTGGCCCTTTCGCTGAGTATGTCACGCAGTTCCAGGGCGTTGTACGGCGGAAAAACAATTTCTTCTTCATTCAAGGAAGATTTGACCCTGGGATCCAGCGTCTCTGAAAAAGAAAGGTCGTTCGTGACCCCGATCAGGGTTAACTTGGCTTTGGTAAGGTCCTGGTTGACCCGGGTTAAGTTATACAGTATATTATCGCCGACCTTTGCAACCAGCGCGTCAATTTCATCAAGCACCAACAAAACATTTTGTTTTTGTGAATCCAGGCTCTCATAAAATATTTCATACAGCCTGTTCGTCGGTAACCCTGTGGCGGGCACACTGCAACCAAACTCTTTGCACAGTTGGGCAAGCACCCGATATTCCGTGTCCGCGACCTTCTTCATCTTGCAGTTGATAAAAACAACTTTCATCTGTATGCCGTTTTCTTCGGCGGTTTTGACCAGTTCGCCCGTGACGTGTTTGACGCACAGGGTTTTGCCCGTGCCCGTCTTACCGTAAACAAACGTGTTTGACGGCTTTTCATTGCGAAGGCACGGGGCCAATATAGAGGCCACCATTTCCATCTGCTTATCGCGGTGTGTTATGTTGGCCGGATCGTAAGAAGATGACATGGGTTCCTTCGAGACAAAAATTTTTGCGTTTTTTAGGTAGCCGGAAAATATTTTTTGCAAAGAAGACTGGGACATGAATACCAACATTTCATTTGAATTGTTGGTATATAACATCAACCCCCGTACACACACCCCATCATTTCCACTGAAGGGCGTTCCAGTTGTTATAAAACTCTTTATACTTTGGAAACGGCCCGTTCGCCGGGTGCAGGAATGTTTTCGCTTTCGGCGATTCGTTTCGGTTAAAAACATAAAAACCGGACGTGGTTTTGTCATCGTCCATGCAGACTAAGATCAGCAGATCGCTTCCTTCACAAACCTCAAAAAAAGTCTTCTCCTGCAAACCGCCCGCCGAAAACACGTAACCGTTGTCGCCGCCGGTTCCATACCTAACTTTAATCCTGGCCAGGTCGTGTTTTTTTGCCGCTATCAGGTCCGGCCCGCCCTCGAAAAAAATTTCTTGCACGAGCCAGCCACGCATCAACAGTTGTAAACTAACGTGGTTCTTAGCTATCATAAAGTCGTGGTTACGTTGTTTAATTTTCATACTAATAATATTAATAATATATTTAATATAATTATATTATATTATTAACAAAACAAAAACCCAAAAAAACCACAAAACACGTTTGCACACGAACCCGTGGGGTCACTGTTTTAAATTGAGAATTTTTACTTCGGTTTTGTCACCAACCGACAACAAACCGACCCAGCCGCCCGAAACCGGGCCTGGATAAAGAAGTTTCGTCCCGTTTAACTCATCGACGCCGACCGCTTCGTGTATGTGCGCGCTTACGGCTGCGTCCGGTTTGTTTTTTATTATAAAATCCCTTACGGCAGGAGAGCCCACGTGCGCTCCGGTGCTTACGCGGTCCAGTTTTGTGTTTTTGGCCGGGTTGTGCGTAATCATAACTTTGTGTTTCGTTCCCGCAACTAGGTCAAACCCTTTTTTTAGTCCTTTGTTCGTTTCGTCTTCGCTCGGTTCAAATGGCGTGGTGAAAGGGGTTTTCGCCCCGCCGAACCCAAAAAAACCCACGCCGTCGATAATTTTGCCCGTTCCGTGCAGGTTCACCCCATATTCATCCAATATTTTGTGGGTCTCCGGGGGGTCGTGATTTCCTGGAACAGCCAGAACGGGCCTTTTCAAACCCAACAGCTCGTCCAACACCAGGCGCATCATGTCTTCCCGTGAAAAGCCCATTAACGACAAACCAATATCGGTAAAATCGCCCGGGCAAACAACCACATCAACGCCGAATTTTATTTTCTGCAAAACATCGGAAAGGGACTCAAAATCGCCGTGCACGTCCGCAACTACAAGAATATTCATAAAACATTTTCCGGTAGCAAGCTAATAAAACCGGGCGGACGATAATTGTTCTATGGTCCTGGAAAACTTGACGGACTTTGAATCGTCAAAAAACCACTGGGACCGCGTGTTCGCGTTCGGTTTTTTCGTTAACACGGTGTCTTTGGTCGTTGCCAGCATAATATTTGAACCGGCCGCCGGCCTCGTATCATTGTTTTTAGTAAGTGCGGCGGCGTTCCCGCTGATTAGTAAAATTTTCGAGGCCGAAGAGACTGTAGACGTTTCAGGTGGCGTCCGGTTTTTCGAGCGCCATGGGAAAATGCTTAAAATATATTCGGGTTTCTTCATGGGTGTGCTGTTGTCAACGTCCGTCTCTTATTTTTCAATGGATCAGCAGCACGCAAACGACGTTTTCAACTTTCAGCTGTCCGCGCTCAAGAGTTCTCATATAGGCGACCGCACGACGGGCGCGGCCTTTGACCCCTCCACGTTCGATGTAATTTTAGCCAACAATTTGCGTGTCGCGTTTGTTTCTTTTGCCGTGTCTATGTTGTTCGGTGCGGCGGCCGTGTTCATCATCACGTGGAACGCGTCGGTAATCGCGGTGTTTGCCGGCATATTGGCCAAGGCCAGCGCGGCACCGCTGGCTAACTACGGCATCGTCGCAAGCCCGCTGGCGTTTTTATACGGTTTGTTGTCGGCCGCGGGTTCTATATCGCTCCACGGAATCCCTGAAATAATGAGTTATTTTGTGGCGGGTTTGGCAGGCGGAATAATTTCAACCGGTTTGGAAAAGGAAAAAATAAATTCCACAAACTTTAAAAAAGTCGCGGCGGACGGAACCGTTTTGTTCGCGGTCGCGGTATTGATGATATTCGCCGCCGCGGCCATAGAATCTTACTGATTTATCCAAACCTTTGTTTCAGCGCCGCCACGACGTCTTCAACCGTGTTTAACTTGGAAACCGCAAGTGGTATCCCTTCAACGTCGGCTATGCGTTTCGCGATCTCATCAACTTCGCGCGCCCCGTGCAAAACAATTAGGGCGGGCCGCAGGTTTGTCACCTTAATCGCAACCATCGGTGATCTGCCCGTAGACGTATTTGTGAAAATAAGTGCGCGCTTCGTCGTTATTCCGTAAAGCTTTACAAGGTCGGAATATGAAAATTCCAGTATCGCCCGCAGCGAGTCTATAACAGTATACCCGTAAACTTCCTGTTGGGGCGAATCTTTTCCCGCCACAACATTCGCGGACATGGCTTCGCAAAATTCGTCCAAGCGCACGCCCTTGTCAAACTCTTTTAACTCGATTACGGCTTTCGTAATCGGAAGCTGGCCGACGTTTTCGGAAAATTGCCTGGTCACTTTCCCGCCGGCCGCCTCGTCAATGAGTATCATTGCCCCGACCATTTTTTTCACGACGCGTATGCCCGGAGATTTTCTCCGCCCGGATTCGTAATCCGAGATGACGGACGGGGTTATTTTTATGTACCCGGCCAAAACACGCTGGGGAATTTTAAAAATATTTCTCCATTTTTGTATGGTCTTCCCGGCGTCCTCGGACAAAACAATTTCGCCTGCTATCTTGCGCGCCAGACTGTCTTTAGCAAGCTGCCATTCGTCCACAAAAATCAATTAAAAATACACAACCACTACATATAAAACCGACGTACATAGGATCGACGCAAAATCTATTACGCGAACCTGGTTAAGAACTCGTTAAACGATAACGCGGTTCGTTGCATTTTTTCCTCGTTCAAGCCGCCTGTTAACTGTTCGATATCAATCAGCCACCAGCCCTTGCGCGATATTTTCCACGCTAAAAAGCCCTTGCAATCCGCGCGCCGGCACCACTCTTTCAGCGCGTGCAAATCCTCGTCGCTTAATTTGACATAATTTTTCCGGAACTTGCATTCAAACGCAAATATGGATCCTTTTTTTGCGGCAATGATGTCGGGCGAATAATACCTCGCGCCCGCGGTTAAGTTGCCGGATCCCGCGCTGCGTACAACCGCAAAATCCCACCGCCACATCAGTTCGGCGAATTCTCTTTCCGCATTCGACCCCTTAGCGTACATAAACAGCTTTATTATTTGCGCGCTCCAGATAAAAATATGGCAGAACAGATGCGCGTCAAGGATGCAATGACGCGCCGCATCGCGACCGTCAGCGAAAATTCAACAGTGCAAAATGCCGCGGAGCTGATGAAAAAGTGGCGCGTCGGCAGTTTAATCGTAATTCGCGGCAAAAATCCCGTAGGGATAATAACAGAGTCGGACATAATCAAAAGCGTGGTTAGCCGTGATTTATCCGCGGCCAACATCGAAGTCAGGGAAATTATGGCGTCCCCGCTGAAATTTTTGGGTCCGGAAGAAAATTTAAACGACGCTTCCAGGAAAATGATTGCTAGTCGCGTTCGTCGCATGCCCGTGGTCAGCAAAGGCGAAATAGTCGGAATTTTAACCCACACTGACATCGTGCGTGTGTCTCCGTCGTTGATAGATATACTGTCGGAACGCGCCAAGATGCGCGAATCCGAGCCTCAGATGGAAACCGGTCACAGTGTGGGTTTATGCGAGTCGTGTAATAATTATTCCGAGAATTTAACATCCGTAGACGACGAATGGGTGTGCGAGGACTGTAACCAGGAAAAAACAGCCGAGTAGTAGCGCCAGTTTGCGAATCCTGCGGCAAGAGGCCAACCCAAGGAAAACCCGGACGGGAGAAGATATGAGGAACGGTCCGGTTTATTAAACTATTTCTACAAAAATCCGTATGGACGAAATATTGGTAAAAGATATAATGACCAAGAAAGTCATGACCGTCGACTACGAATCCAGCATAGGCGCTGCCGCGGAAATCATGGCAAAAGCGCGCGTTGGAAGTTTGATAGTCAAGTCCGCATCCGGGCCGGTCGGGATCGTGACGGAATCGGACATAGTCAAAAAGGCAGTCAACCAGAAAACAGATTTTGGGAAAGCGACAATAGGAGACATAATGAACACGCCGGTAATATTCGCTTCTCCGGATCAAAAAATAACCGACGCCGCGAGTATTATGATATCCAACCGCATCCGCCGCCTCCCGATAGTCCAGGACAACAAGATCATTGGCATAGTCACGCACACGGACATAGTTCGCGCATCGCCCGCCATGATTTCACTTCTAGAAGAGCGGTTGAAAATGCGCATGCCCGAACAAAACATCCCGACACGGGAGGCCCGCATTTACATTGGCAGCCGCGCCGGCCTGTGCGAATTTTGCGGTAAATATTCCGGCGACCTTGAAATGTTCGACGAAAGCTGGTGTTGCGAAAGTTGCGAAAAGGAAAAACACCAGAAAAAAACCGAACGCAGGAAACAGGGTTTCAAAGACTGGTCGAGGATGAGTTGATGGAAAAGGTTTTAGTAGTTAATACGGCGGACCTGAAACCAATAATCGGAAATAAAACCGGTTTTATTGAATTCGATAAAAGAATTTTGGATCTGGTAAAATCAAAAAGTTTTTTCGTTGACCGCAGCGAAGCGGAAACTGATGAAACAAAAAAACAGATAATCCCGTATTGCATGGTCATCAACAATGAAAAAATTTTGGCCGTAAAAAGAAAAAATCCCGGCGAAGTGCGGTTAAAAGATTTATTGTCAATCGGGATCGGCGGCCACATTAATCCGGAAGACCGGGGCGCGGATATATTATTCAACGGAGCCATGCGCGAGCTGAAAGAAGAAACGGATTTCGATGGCACCGTCGTCTCCAAAGTAATAGGTTTTTTATCCCTCGACGACACGCCAGTTAGCCGTGTTCATTTTGGCGTGGTTTATCGGATGGAAATTGATAATGAAGTTAAAGTTATCGACGAGGGATTGGAAGGAGAATTTGTTCTGTTAGCAGAATTACCAAAATTGTCGGGTAATATGGAAGGGTGGAGTAAGGTTTTGGCCGGGCTTAAAATTTAAAAAAATGACAGCCGGAAACCGGCCGACCGCAACCCTTATATACCCAGTGTATCATAAGATCTTAGATTTACACAGGCAAACAACGTTCATAATCATCATTTGGCCGTTTACAACAAACACGGGACGGCCAAGCCAGTGACAGGCGTTAATGAACAATTCTGGGTAAATCTTTCGGGTAGTAAAATCTGTCCAAAAATTCATGGAGGAATGATTCAAATGGCGAAATTGCCACAATCGACAACAAAATACATTATCGAAGCGCAGATAGAAGCCGAGGGAATAGTTGAAAAACCGGATATCATTGGCGCAGTGTTCGGCCAGACAGAAGGCCTTTTAGGCACAGACTTGGAATTGCGCGAATTGCAGCGCACGGGCCGTATTGGCAGGATAGAAGTTTACATAACAGCTTCTCACGGAAAATGCACAGGAAAAATATCGATTCCGTCCTCATTGGACGCATCAGAAACCGCGTTAATTGCAGCCGCAATAGAAACAATTGAACGCGTCGGACCCTGCAACGCAACGATACACATTACCAAGGTTGAAGACGTCAGAATCGCGAAAAGAAAATATATTATTGACACAGCGAAGAAGATTTTGCGGGAGCTGGTTTACCAGTCGCTCCCGGAATCCGAGGTTTTGTCAGAACAAATAAAACAGGAAATCCGTGTAGCGGAAATAACAACATTCCGTAATTTGCCGGCGGGCCCGGATGCAGCGAAAGCCGACGACATAATCTTGGTAGAAGGCCGTGCAGACGTTTTGAATCTGTTGAGAAACGGTATCAAGAACGCAGTCGCTGTCGGAGGGACGTCAATACCTCCGGAAATCCGCGATATTGTGCGTGAGAAAGAAGTCACAGTGTTCTTGGACGGCGACCGTGGCGGGGATTTGATTTTATCCCAACTTTTGCAGCTGACGGACGTTGATTACGTGGCCCGTGCCCCGGAAGGTAAAGAGGTCGAAGAATTAACAAAAAAAGAAGTTTACAAGGCCATCCGCGAAAAAATATCCATGGACCAGTTAAGATCGGAAAATAAGGACACGTTCGGTAAATACAGCCGCCCGCGCGCCGAACCTGTTGAGAGGGCGCCCGATGCGGTCGAAAAAGAAGAAACCGACGGCATGGAACAGCGAACAGAGGAAAGGCCTCAGGAATACATACCCAAGCCGGTTGCGGCGGAAAGATATGATAACGACGAGCCGAGGCGTACAATAAAAATACCCAAGAAATATGCGGACATTTTCAAAGAATCGTTGGGTGAGTTGGTGGGCACGCGAGCCGCGTGCATCTATGATGACAGCTTAAACCTGTTGGGGCGTGTTCCGGCCAAGGACATATCCAGTTCATTGTCGGGCATACGCGCCCACGCCATAGTTCTTGACGGGACCGTAACCAAGGAATTAGTCGAAATAGCAGAATCTAACGGCGTGAAGTTCCTTGTGGGCACAGAAAGAGACAAATTGCCTAGGACGGGCGTTATAGTAATAACAAAAGGCGCGCTTCAGGGCAGAAAAGCGGAATAGAATTAGCTATTGACCATTAATTTATTTTTAGGTATCCAGAACCTCTTAAATGTTAGACGGAGCTATTATAACCTGATAACGTAAGTAAATTTGTGTTCTATGTGTCGGAAATTTTTAGAAATGGGTATCTCACCTGGACGTAGAATCGATACAATATATCCGACAATAACCGACAAATCGACAATTAGAACGCAAGCCACAGCCAAAAAACGCATCAAGGTTTCTTCAGGGCAAAAACCGCAACATCGGAGTATCTCGCGCCATCCGGTGTTAAGGTGCTAACCTTCAGTTTTACCGAGTCTACCAAGGTTTTCCCGAAGAAAGTCTCACTTTCCTTTATTATTATTTCTCGGAGCTTGTTTATATTCCTTGCTGATCTTACACGTGCGATTGTTATGTGCGGAATACCCTCTTTTTCATCGTTTTCCGGGCAAATTCCCTTCACAGATTCGGAAATCCTGGCAAAAAGCCCTTCAAGATAGGGTTTTCCATCGCTAACGCCTGCCCATATCACCCTTGGTGCCTTCGAAGGCCCGAAGAAACCGATACCGTGAACACTCACTTTCGAAGACTTTTCGGTCTTTAAGGAGGTGTTTAATGCATCAATAACCCTCTTTACCTGGCCATCGGTCAGGTTACCTAGGAATTTGACCGTAAAATGAAGGTTTTCAGGTTCAATAAGCTTCACGCCATCTTCACAGTCCTTCACGTGACCTTGCGTTACCTTCACGTTAACCTTCACGTGATCGTTTATGTCTATCGCTAGAAAACATCTATTTACCATCAAAAGCGCCCAATTATTCAAATTTGGTTCACGTTACCATACGTTAACTTCACGTTACCCAAATATAAAGGTAACGCATCTTCACGCAACTTCACGTGTGCATTTATATATTCACGTGAATGTCATATTACTTAACGTGAAGAACATGGAAACTGGCCAAATAGAGATAAACAATGCCGGAAGATCGGCGTGGAGAGAAAACCCCTTCTCGCTGAAAATACTACCTCAGCTTTTTGTCGGTTACTCGGAGGAGCTAAATAGCCTCGTTAAATCGGCGGAAAACAACGAAAAAATAGTCATGTTGATCGGCCCGACAGGCGCAGGGAAAACCACCCTTTTGCGTAAGCTTATAGACACCGTAGACAGCGGAACCGTGGTTTTATACGTCACGAAACCGCCGGAAAAACCGGAAGATTTTGTGTTGCTTTTCAAGTCCGTTTTAAAACCCTCTTTTTTCGAGCGTATTTTGTCGATGGATAAAATAACTTTGTACGAATTGGCAAATTACGCCAACAAAAAATTAAAAACCAAAAAAATGGTTATGTTGGTTGACGAGTGCCACGAAGCCCCGATAGATGTTTTGGAATGGCTGCGGACCATCTCAGACCAGGTGAACAACCTTTCCGTTATAATGGCCGGTTTGCCCGGCTTGGAAACTATGTTGGAACAAAAATTGGAAACTTTGTTGAACCGCGTCACGGTTCACGTTGAGTTAACATCATTATCACGTGAAGATGTGGAGGAATTAATCCGCAAACGGATTGAGTTTGCCGGCGGTTCGGGCACGGGTCCGTTTTCACGTGAAGCTATAGACGTTATTTACGAGCGGACCGGCGGTTTTCCTCGCAACGTGTTGAAAATGTGTGACGACCTTATTTCGGAAAACAAAGGCAAAACTTTGGTTATCGACAAAACCATCGCGGAAAGTACCCAGCCGCCCGAAACAGCGCCCGTTAACCTGAATTTCATCGAGACCCTCCCGGAAAAACAGAAGGAAATCTTGAAGCTGCTCGCAATTTCCGGCCCGTTAAGTCCGTCGGAAATAGCGGAAAAAATCGGGCTGGAAGATTACAAAACCGAGGACCACGCTTCGCGTTCCGTCAACAACATACTGAGAAGGTTGATGGAAGAAGATTGCCTTTTACGCGAGAAACGCGGCAAGGGTTTCGTATACAAATTGTCCCCGAAAGTGAGGACTCTTTTGGCCACGACGTAGAAGAAACATACGGTGATTAGAAAAACCGTGGTTTTTCTAATTGAGAAAACTAGACGTTTTCTCAATGTTGTACTGGTATGTTTCAGGCCGATAGAACAGTATTTAAAGAATTGCGACGTTACTCTA
>CAYZCD010000002.1:0-42059 GCA_964476825.1 uncultured archaeon | reverse complement strand
GAGCCGTCGGAGACGAAGAAATTAAACGGCATCTGCCCGCGATGCAAGAAGAAATTAACAATCGGCGTTCTTAGTCGTGTTGAGCAATTAGCCGACCGACCAATTGGTTTTGTTCCCAAAAATGCGATTCCGTTTAAGACATTATTGCCGTTATACGAAATAATCTCGCACGTGACCGGTGTTAAAGCGTTGTATTCGAAAAAAGTAATGGAGGAGCACGACAAAATAATTTCAAATTTCGGCACGGAGTTAAACGTATTGATGAATGTACCCCGGGAACGATTAAAGACAGTTACGCACGAAAAAATAGTGGATGCGATAATGTTGTCGCGGGAAGGAAAATTGAAATTTAAGCCAGGTTACGACGGTGTTTATGGTGTGCCGTTATTCGGCTGAAAAAATGCAAAACTCGGTTTGGGAGAATTGGCAAACCCGGAAAAATAAATTTTATTTAATATTGTCCAGTTTGTATGGACTTGGATACCACAGGTCCTATGTTGCCCGCGGCGTCTTTTGCGCGGACAACGACGTAATATGTCGATTGCTGGTCAAGTGAAACGGGCCCGAATGTTATCAAATCGCCAGTATTCTTGGTGGCTGGCGCGGTTATCCTTGCTAAGCTTGCGCAGTTGCCGCAATCTGCTGTAGGCTGTGTTTTGTCCACAATAATATCGAAAGCTGTGACTCCCTTGTTGTCCGACGGCTGGAAGAACTGTCCCGTAAGCAGGAACTGGCCTGCAGTGTTCGGGTCTTTTTGCCCCGTTACGGTGAATGTTGTGCTTGCTACTGCAGCCGGAGCCTCGTTGTCCGACCCGGCACCACCCGACGACGGTGCAGGAGGTTGCCCAGACGATCCGCCGGTTTGCCCCGGTGCGCCGCCGCCGGAAGGCGCGACATAATTGGCTTTTCCTGTGACTGTTATCGGAGTTGCAAGGCTCAAATCAACGAAATACCCGTAATCAGCTTTAACATTAACTGTCTTGTCCACGGAAACGGGTATGTTTGCTGTGGTCTTGACTTCGCAAGCCATTTTGTACATCTTTCCTTTGGAAAGTTCAATCGTAACGCTGTTCGTAACAGCTGCGCAATCGCCGCTCGTATCGACCATGGCTAACCCCGACGGCAAAGTCAATTTCAGGTTGGCTAAATTCCATTTCGACACATCGTTGGGATTGTCCGCGAGGAACGTGGTCCCGCCAGCCAAGTTTGTTACTTCAATGACAAGTATGAAACTCGTGGAAGCGTCTTCAATTCTGACCGGTTCATTTACCCTCACGTCAATTTTCAAAGGCCCGTTCGACGGCTGCGACGTTGTAACAGGCAGCGTTTGTCCGTTCGTTTTTAACCTCTGGTATTCGCTTAGTGTGACAATTTTTATCTGTTTTAAAGCTGTTGTGGAATATCCAAACGAGACTCTGGCTTTAGCTTGGTATGTTTGCGGCAAATTGGCCGGCAATTTCGGAGCCTGCACGCGCCAGTTGTATTGTTTCGGTATCGCCTCTTCGCCCGGCGTGTTTATCCTCAAATCCGCGACAGTATCGCTGATTTTTCCGCTTGACATTCCCCACTGGGTATCGGTTGATTCGCACGATGACGTCGCGCATGCAGTATCAAGATCAAGCAATTGTATTTTCACCGAAGTGGCTTTTGAGTCTCCAGTGTTTACAATTTCCGTCGAAAGAGTTGTCCTGTCATTTCCCTGTAAACTCGTCTCATCAGCAGAGAATGATTTTATAGCAACCGAACCGCCCGTGCTGGTGCCGCCCGAATCGCCCGCGCCTGTACACCCGGAAACTATCACAGCCAAAACAATACCAAGTATAGCTAATTTCATTTATTGCACCAAATTATCCGTATTATAATGATTCCGCTCTTACTTATTTAAACCTTAAGACTGCTTCGTTACCTGCAGTTTCACGGGCAATGTGGTTGTAAATTTGTATGAATATCCGACATCGGCAGTTATGTATTTTGTCACGCGCGGCGGTAGCAAGTTCGGTGTAGTGAAAGTGCAATAGATCGGGTCGGATTCTTTTGAAGTTTTTGTCATGATTATTTCTTGAGGTATGTCGCAAACTCCCGCAAAGTCCTGCGGAGCCGCATACTTGAAATTTCCTTTTAATATTGCGCCCTCGAGCTCGCCTTCACCTTCGTTTTTTAAAATCATTTTGACATCGAATGTTTCGCCTTTGCCTATCGGCTGCGAAGAATCTATCGTGATGTAAATTTTAACCGGCCCGTCGCCAGTTACCGGCACGGGCCCGTTTTCGCGCGAAGCTATCTCCGCATCATTGGCCAGTATCACACCCGCAGAACCGTGGCTAGTGTAAGAGTAATTTGTCTTGACAATTATGTTGCAATCAAAATTCTGTCCGGCTGTGCGGCTCGCGGGCGGAGCCTTGAAATCCCACTGGAATTTTTTGCTCGCGTCCAGGTTGAGGTCAAAAACGCACGGGGAATATCCGTTTGACTGCGTCAACGCGCACGACGTCTTGCTGGCGTCAAAAACCGACGAACAATAATCCGCAAGCGAAATTTGCACGTTGCCCGTTTTGGATATGGCCTTATTCGTAGCGAATCCGCTGACCGCGAAATTTCTTTCGGGTTTTATTTCGTTCGGTACAGCCTCAACGTTTTCGAGTATTACGATTTCATTGTTTTTTGTCGTCGGCTGCCCGCCGTTGTTCGAGTCCGTACAGCCGGATACTATGACCGTGATAGCAATCAGCGACAGGATTAATCCGAATTTCATGATATAACTTTGAGTTCGAAATATAAATTATGGACTTCGGGGACATCGTCGGCACGTATTTCATTTATCCTCTGGCCAACCGGACTGGGGAATATAATGTAATAAACACGGTTACATATGCCACGCTTCTTTTCATCGGGACTTACATCGTATACGTAAAATTGCTCAAAAATAAGGTGGACATGGACGCGAAGTTCGCTTTATCCTTCTCATCGTTTGCTGTATTTGCGGCCAGTATGCACGTGCTGGACGACATGAAAATAATTGTAAGCAGCTTTCTCGTGACGCCCTTGATACAGGGTATAATGTACGTCTTGTTTCTGGTTCTGCTGCCGTTTTCACTGTTTGTACAGAAACATTGGAAAATAAAATATTGGAAAATCCTGACGGCCATAACGCTGGCGCCCTCTTCGCTGATAATATTATTCATCCTTTCCAGGGCGCAAAACGTACAGGGTTTGGCTTACATTGTGCTGGGCTTCGCAATTTCCACGTCCGTTGTATATTCCGTCCGCAAAATGCTTCCAAAGATATTGACAAATGAAAACATTTCTGTGCTGGCCGCCCACATGCTCGACGCATCTTCGACGTTCGTTTCCATAGCTTTTTTCGGCTACAGGGAGCAGCATTTCCTTCCGACGTTTTTGATGGGAATGTTCGGGCCAATTGTGATGTACCCGTTAAAACTGTTGGTAATAGGTTTCGTGCTTTATTCTTTTGACAATGAAATCCGTGACAAGAATCTCAGGACGTTCTTCAAAATACTTGTGCTCGTCCTTGGTCTAGCGCCCGGTTTGCGCGACACGTTGAGATTGTCCGTGTTGGCGTAACTCTCCGGTATGCTTCTAACTGTCTAGCGTATGTTTCAGGCCAGTCATAGTTACGGCGTTGGCGGCACAGAAAGAGGCAACGTTGTAGAAGTTGTTGTCGAACTTGCCGTAGTTTTTGATGACGAGCTGCAATCTTCATAGCCGGCCGGGTCCACGCTCATCTCTGAAGTCTTTGTAGTGTTGTAAAGGTATTCCGCATCAACGGTTGCGACAAATCTTTTTTGGCCGTCCACATCTGAGACATTCATATCGCAGCTAAGCGAAACAAATTTTTCCGTCGAATAATATCTGTTCGACGGATCGATCAGGTTTGTTATATCCTTTCCGACCGCCGCCCCGTTGGCTTTGCAGTTGCTGACGCTGAATTGTGTTTCCGGCTGCACGGAAACTTTTGCGTTATCCAGTTTGAAAGAACCGGGTCCGAGGTTTGTTAATTTTGCAAACAGTATGTTTTTTGTCCCGCCCTTTATCGGCTGGTATCCTTCAATGCCTATGACTATGCTTGCTATGACAGGCCCGCTCGACGAACTTGCTGACGGCTGTGAAAGGAAAACTTCTTTCGACGCGATTTTGTTGTCGTATTCTTTTGAGTTCAAAACATCGACGGGCATTGATGCGGAAACTTTGTACCCGTATTCCACGTTCAAGCTGAATGGGAATGAGGATGTTTTTTCACACGGTATAATCAGGTCCGCGGTCAAATCCCGCCTGGAATTAGGGATTATTTTTTCATTCGTTATGCCTAGTGCGCATCCCGAACACACTGGCGCGCTGGCCATCATGAACGTCCTGCCTTCCCCGCCGTACATTCGCGCAGATCTCACGGTCGCGTCGGATTCGCCGTCGTTTCTTATAGCGGCAAACAGCCTTGCGGTTTTGCCGACACTTACCGACGACTCGGAGGATAGGGTTGTTATTTCCAGGCCTTTCCTCGAGCTTTGCGTCGTACCGGCTTCCGGGGTTTTTAAACATCTTTCCAGCCCGGGGTTGAACATGCAATCAAGCCCGACTTTGTAATCGTCTATGGTAGCTGAAATTTTATTGAAGCCTGTCATAAAAACGTTAACCTGCGTGCTTATCGTGGCACGCCACGGGCTTAATGTAAACACCCACAGCACGCCGCCGAACAGAACCACGATCATGACCGACCACATGACCAGTTCCGTGACGCCGGGCACATTCAATGAAAATATCCACAGCCCTATCAGCACAAAAATAATTATCCAGAAAAGCCCGAACGTCCAGAACTTGAAATATGAAATGGTTATGAAATAAACCACTGTGAGCGCGAAATGGAACAAAATTTTTTTCCACGGGCTCTCTGCCGGTGCGGGTTCCGTGCGGTTTTCCGGGTTCTGCTTCGCGCGGAATTTTTCTATCAGCTCTTCTTTCGTGACCAATTCTATCGACCCTGGATGAAAACGTCAACCGAAGCTATCCTCATTGAACCGTCAGTTGCGAATGTCATCGTGTTGTTTCCCGCCACAACTTGGTCTTCACCAAAAGTCGCGGTAACGTGGTCTTTCAATTCCGTAATGAATATCGATTTGGCCGTCCTGTTCCCGGAAAATCTTATTTCCAAAGGAGCGGCTTTCAGGATCTCGCCCAGGCTTATGTCTATGACTCCGCTATATCCGGTTTTATTTAACAGCATCACATCGCTTTCGTCCAAGACAAAAGAGTTGGTTATGCCGGATGTCCTGTTTTTCCATAAGAATATGTTCATGAAAACGTTTTTTAGGTTGAATGCTCCGCCTGAAGATTCCAAACTTACCGTATTGCTTCCGGACCTTATGTCATTGGGGCCTATTTCTATTTTATCCGCCTCGTTGGGAAATCTGTTGTAAACTAATTTTCCATTCACGTAGGCTTTTATCACGCCGTTTTGTGACGAATAATCAGAGCGCCGGAAATTAAGTACGCCCGAACTCCACGTTGAAATTTCCTCGGGAAACACATCAAAGAAAAGCGTTCTCTTTGAAACTGTCAGCACGTCCAGTTTAATGTTTTTCAGCGAATATATGGAGTCTGCCCAGAACCTTGCGCCCGGGCCGGTAGATTTTATTTCCAGTTTATTTGCATTTTTCAGCGACCCTTTCGGTAGTTTTAACGAGATCTTGCCAGTGGGGGCTTTGTCATTATAATATTCTTTGCCGTTCCATGCAACCACAAGGTTGCCGTAATTGTTCGTATCCGCAATTTCGAATGCTAATGTTGCGCCAACGGCCTCGTTGACTGTGGCTTGTTCAAGATTGACATCTAACGAAAGCCCGCTGTTGGAAAACAGGCCGTTTGATATGTCCTGCGACAAAACATTTTTGATATTCATCGACGATTCGGACCCGAGCGCAAAATCATCGTAACTGACGGCACGTGCTTTGTCCTCTTTCGTAAACCCGATAAAAAATTGCGGGAATGACGTCAAATCAATCCTGACCACCGAAGCTTTTTTAGCAGGCGAGCCGAAAAGTCCGCCCCAAAACCCGCTGTTGTATTGGGCATCCATCGCGTATGTTCCCAAAAACAGGAACCCGAGGAACAACACAGCAGCTACAAGCAAAACCGCAAAACTTTCCATTTAACCACTGAATAGTTTTTATCCAAAACTCTTAATAAAACATTGTTTGCCGGCAATCGCAAAAAAATGGCGCCCTCAGTTCGCCCATTGGGTGTCTTCATCGGGCAATTTAGAATTGTTAACGTAGTTTTATCAGTTTAATTTTTGTTTATTTGGACCGGTCGGGATTCGAACCCGAAGCCTCCACAAATTTGGTAAGTCTTTACCATCCTCTTTTGGTTAAGCTTTTTGGAAAAGCTTATGCCAATGTGGCGATCTACCGTTGATCTACCGGCCCTCGTAACTAGAAGCATATGCTGTTTGTACGCATATGCTTCTAGCTGCTATTCATCTATTTCAGCCGAGTGGTAAGCCGAAACAGGCGCATACTAAATAGCGCCTGTTTCTAGTTACAGTGGGCCCAGCCGGATTCGAACCGGCGGTCTTCGCGGTGTAAACGCGACGTCCTAACCACTAGACCATAGGCCCGTTTTAACTGGAAGCATGTGCCATTCGTACGCACATGCTTCAGCCTACTTTGAGCAACTCAAAGCAGACACATAACAACTGTGTCTGCTTTATTTATCTTCTACGCTTGAATTATTAGTTCGTAGGTCTAAATGGATATACAAAAGATTAAAAGCCTTGTAGAATCCAGCCGGCGGGTCTCAGAGCTGGCCAAGGAAAAATATTTCTTTTCGTCCGTTATGCTTGTTACCGGCTCGCTGGAATCAAAGGCCAATTCTGCGGTCGTAAATTTCTACAATCGGGAGAAGAACGAGATAGCATCGTTCAACGTAGCCGGGGACAACATGGAGTTTTCCGGCCTGTCGCCGCCCATGAAAGACACGGAAATAATGGCATTGAAAATAAACAAAGCTTCATTGAACCCGGAGGATGCCATGAAAAAGTGCCTGTCGAAAGCCCCGAACGAATCCATTTCGCGCGTGGTTTCAGTTTTACGTACGTCCACGAACGCGCGCGCCGAAACCGGGCCGACATGGCAGGTTAACATATTCCTGAAAAACTTTAACGTAATTTCAACAGTTATCGATGCCGAAACCGGCGAGGAAATAGCCTCGTCGAAAATGAGCTTGTCCAGTAAGTTATAATTTTTTTAGTGGGCATGCATTTGTAGCTAGAAACAGATGGATGCTAAATACCATTCGCTTCAGGCGATAACTAGAAGCAGATTCATACTAAAAAGAATCTGATTCAGTTTATTAGTGGGTCCAGAGAGAATTGAACTCTCGTCTCCACCGATCCCAAACCGTTCTTTGGCTGAGCACTCTTTTTAAAAGGTCATGTGAGGGTGGCGTCCTACCGTTAGACAATGGACCCGTTTTTAACTAGACGCATATCATAGATGTGAGTCAGTCAGCAACAGTATCTATGTCTGTTATCCACGACTCCTATTTAAATTGGCTTCAGGAGAACTAATTCCATGGTAGAGACAGACAGAAACGTATCTAAGACGCGTTTAAATCAGTCTGGCCTGCCGAAATTCGGCACGACTACAAACCCCTCACTGGACTTGATGCAGGAAATACGGGAAATCGCGTCTCTTAATTTTGATTTCGTCGAAGTCGGGATTGAGGAGCCGGAAGGGTCGCCGAAAATAATAGCGAACATGGCCGGTAAAATAAATAAGATGGTTAAGAAACACAACATGTTCACACTCGGGCACGCTGCGTGGTGGATAGACCTGGGAAGTCCGCACGAAATCGTGCGCAGCGCTTGGCTGGAAGAGTGCAAAAAAATCATAGACGCGGGAAAGAAAATTAACGTGCAAAAAATAACTTTCCACGCCCATTCCCAGAGCATGATGCTGTCCGACCGCGGCTTGCTTAAGGAAGTTGTGTCAAATTACATCGAAAACATGAAGAAACTCGTGGACTATGCCGGCGATTCGATGGCCGTGATGCTGGAAAACACGACAGAAATGTCATCGATCAGGGATTTTGAAAAAATAATTTCAGAAGTTGACGGTTTAGCAGTCAACTTGGACATCGGTCATGCATTCATCGGCGGAGGCATGAAATCTGTTTCGAATCACATCAAAAAATTCGGTAAACGCATACAGCACATACATATGCACGACAACCACGGCAAAATGGACGAACACCTGCCGATCGGAATCGCGTCAATAGATTTCCGCAAGACCGTGAAAGAATTAAAAAGAATAAAATATGACAAGACCATTTCGATGGAAATTTTCGTGCCGGAGCGCGTTATAACGCGGATATCCGAGGAAATAATCAAGGAATTTTGGGAATAAATTAATCTGGAAAACCCGCAAACCGCGTCGTTTTCGGTTTTTAATCTTTTCGGTATCAATTTTTATCATGGTAAACACACCTTCCGACCAGACCATCAAAAGCCTCAGGGCCTCGTTGGACGAATTGTACGGTGCCATGGAAAAGGATCCCACAGCGTCTATCCCGTGGGCCGTGCATAAGCACATCGAACAGGTTGAAGGGATGATTCGCGCGCGCGAATCTCCTGGCGGAACAGATAAAATACTGGCGACAGCCGACGGTTCCGCCAATTCAAACGGCTGGAAGCCGGGGTCAAAAATTGACAGGTTTCTGTATTATGTTTCGCAGCATCCAAATTCGGAAAACAAGGACGTGGTTGTTTATGTCGGCGGAACCGTGCAACAATTGTACGCAGTCATCGCCAGCGCAAGAAATCACGGATACATATCCAGCCAGCCGGGCAAGCTTGAAGTGACGGACGACGGGAGGAAACATCTGGAAGATTTGAGAAATAATCGTCGGCCTGTGAACCACTCGGAAGATTTAAGATCAGCCTTAGGTTCATACCTCGCAGGAATGGAGGGAAAAGGAGAGTTGGATTACACAGATATTTATCCGGGATTGCACGGGTACGCTACAGGAAGAGTTAGGACTATGTTATCCCAGTTTAAGTCCGGCCACATAACAATGCCGGGTTATCGTGCCGTCGGCGGGCGCGGAAAAATAATTGTGGAAAAAACCGACGATTGGAAACCTGGCAATATACACGTGTTGCATTATGACTCGTCGATAGCCGGAAAAGCCGCATGATCGGGCATAAAAGATTTGCAAACCAAAAACAAGCATGTCCAAGCCGGGTGTGGGAGGTCTGGAAAAGGAACTTTTTACCGCGGCCCACGTTGCACAGGCCAGATTGCACCCCGCAGTGCGTCGTTTTCTTGAACAGGTCGGCGAGGCGTTAGACGATGGGAATAATTCTGATGTGGTTGTTTCGACGGAACCGGCAGGACAAAACAGCGAACACCCGGTGAGCGGCAGTTTACCGCCGGAAATAATTTCACTTCTGATCGAACAAAACAACGGAGAAAATGATAGCGGTGGATGGGAAGATTCGTGGGTGAAGTGGTCGGTTTCTCACAAGCCCCAAGCCGACACAGGAAGAGTTCCATCAACAACCGATGCAGATAGGAAACCCGCGCAAACAACGCGCACAGAAACGAAACTTCCGGCTGACGTGGCTTACGCAAACCTTTTGGACTCTTCAATCAGAAACCTGCCTGCGGGAATACAGGAAACGGTACGCTCGCTTGGGGTCAAAATACTTGGAGCAGCTCCGGCCGGAAATTCGGGTTATAATGCGGAACACCTGTCTGATTTTGAAAGATTTGTAGTTAGCGTAGAAAAATTAATCAAAGCCGGAAACGATGCATACCTTACAAACTTTTTGGCCGAGGAATTGCAAAGATTAAGATCGGGTTTTCCACCAACAAACCATGGGAACCCGCCCGCGATGCAAGTCCAAACTAATACTGTTCCGCAGCCGGCTCATCGAAAACGAGAATCGCGCGAACCTGTTGTAGCGCCTTCTCCAAGATTACCACAGCATAAGCCAGCAAGAATTGTGCCCGCAATACCGGCAGTGAAAAACGCCGCGTATTATCTAAGCCGTTTGAAGGATTCGACGAAAACGCTCCCGACGGGCATGGCCGAACCGGCGGTATCATATTTGATGCGCGTGCTTGATGTTGATTCAGAAACCGCAATTCCTGCGGCCGCGCAAAGAAGAGCGCTGGCCGACGATTTTATCCGCATAGTTAAGAATGGGATTACGTTCGACACGCTTCCGCAGGTTTTCTACAAAGCGCTTGATAAAATTCACTGCGGCGACGTCGCAGATGTCGTCGAATTTCAGAAATCGCTGAACCGGTCAGGGTCTGACAGGAAAAAAATCACGGAAGTACTGTCAGACTATGTTGACACCGGCGAACTTGATGAGCCGGAAGGCCAAACACGGCCAACGGGTTATTCAAAAGCGGTAGAAGCCGCCGCGGACCTTTACAAGGAAGATCCCGGAATGGTTGCAGTAGTCGGCAAAGCAAAAGCATTCGAGGACGGAATGGTAGCCGCGCGCAATGCGTTGGCCGGGGATGAAACCGCGATAAGAAATTTTTACGGTGTAATGAAAACGATAGCGGAGTATGGAATGAATCGCGGGAGTGTTTACAGGGACGTTTTGAAATTAATACGCGACTCGTCGGCCCAAGGCCGCGTTTTTCTTGGCCGGGTGGCAAAGGGGGTTTCCAGCATGCAAGATTTGGACAAGGAGCTGGGCAAATACACAGCAATTGGCCCGAGATTCTACGAAAAATAATAAAAAAGTTAAACGCCGAGGAAGGGATTTGAACCCTTATAGGCTTGCGCCCGCTGGTTTTCTGTTCCATCTAAATTCGAGACCAGTGCACCACCAGATTATGCGACCTCGGCTTTCGTTAACCTTGCCCGTAGTTTTATTTAAATCTGTTTATCTTATTAGTGACGCCATGAAGATCAAGATCGCCTGGTTGGAAGATGCCAAAGAGATGGAAACAAGCTCGAAAACAGTCTTGGAAATATTAAAAGAGTTGAAAATAAACCCCGAGATTGTTTTAGTTTCCGTAAACAACGAAATAGTGCCCGACGACTCGCAGATAAAAGAAAACGATTATGTTGAAATTCTGAAGGTTGTTTCCGGTGGTTAACTGCTCCTGCGGCGCAAAAGCGATTTACACCCGCAAGTATGAAGGCAAATCTTATTGCGCGCCCTGTTTTAAAGAACAGTTTGAAAAGCGCGTCAAACGGACTATCAGGGAACACAGCCTGGTTGGAAAAAATGACGTCATAGTTGTCGGTTTAAGCGGGGGTAAGGATTCTTCCGTGTCTTTGGCTTTGATGAAAAAAATATTCGGCGAAAGGCCCGACATCAAGATCATCGCGGTTAGCATTGACGAAGGCATCGAACATTACCGCGACAAGAGCCTGGAAGTGACCAAGGAATTGACGAAAAGGCTGGGCGTCGACCATTACATAGTTGGTTTTAAAAATAACCTAGGAAAAAGCATCGACGACGTGATGGCCGCCCGCGCAAACGGGACGAAAAACCTCAACTCCTGCACTTTTTGCGGGGTTTTCCGCCGTTACCTGCTCAACCGCGCCTCTCGCGAACTTGGCGCAACAAAAGTCTGCACAGGCCACAACATGGACGACGAGGCGCAGGCGGTTTTGATAAACTATCTTAAAGGGGATTTGAAACGGCTCGCGCGCATGGGACCGAACCCTGCGATGGTAAAAAACGACAAATTCGTCCCGCGTATCAAGCCGCTGCGCGACATCCCGGAAAAAGAGGTCGCTTTGTACGCTCTGATAACAAAAGCCGGCAATTACTGGGGAGAGTGCCCGTACGTGTCTGGGATCCGTTTCGAAGTCCGCGATTTCCTAAATGACGTTGAAGCAAAACATTCCGGCACAAAATTCTCTTTCCTGCGCACATTTGACGCCATGCTGCCCGTTCTACGCGAGACCTCTGCAAGAAGCGGACTGCCGGAGATAAGTGAATGCGAAACCTGCGGCGAGCCCTGTTCCGGCAGTGTGTGTAAAGTTTGCGAGTTGCTGGACAAACTGGACGTTAATCTGGAGCCTCAAAAAACTCTCAGCGCCGAGTTTGTGAAATAAAAAAACTTAAAAGGAAGCGACGCAATAATAATATTTAAATTAGTATTACATAATTGGTAGAGCAGAAAAGAAAATGAATCAAAAAAATGTTCCACTCGTTGGGAAAACCTCAAAGCTGGCGGTGCAAAGCGCTTACGGTTTGCATTTGACGCTTGACGGCTACGGCTGTGACAGTGCTAGGTTGGGCGATGTAGCAACTGTTTTCAGAGTTCTGGATAAGCTTCCTGCAGTTATAGGCATGAAAAAAATAACAACGCCTTACGTGATACCTTATGACGGGGACAAAAAACCCGAAGATTGGGGTGTCAGCGGTTTCGTAATGATCGCCGAATCCCACATAAGCATACACACCTACCCGGAGAAAGGGTATTTAACAGCCGACGTTTATTCGTGCAACCACTTCGATTCTGACAAGGCGATCGCGTTTTTGTCAAGCGCTTTCGGCATAAAAGAAGTGGAAAGGAACGAAGTTATACGCGGGCGCAAGTTCCCGAAATAGCTTAACTCATTCTAAAGCTAAATTTAACAGTCAACACAGTTAATTTACTCTAGTGAGGCTGAGCATGCTCAAAATTTACTCCGAGATACGAAAACTGATCCAACTGGAAAACATAGAAAGCACGCTTGAGGCGCCGCGCGACCCTTCCTTTGGGGATATAGCCTCTACCATATGCTTTAACCTTGCCCGTGAGCGTAAAATGTCCCCGGTGAAGATCGCGGAACAAATGGCCGCTTCAGTCAAAATTCCGGAAAATTCCATAATAGAGCGCATAGAAGCAAGGGCGGGCTACATAAATTTCTTCTTTAACAGGGCTAAACTTGCTAATGAGGTAATCAAAGAAACCGCGGGAAAAAATTACGGCAAAACTGCGCGAAAGGGCAAAAACGTCATAGTAGAGCACACGTCCGTGAATCCCAACAAGGCGCTTCATGTGGGCCACATAAGAAATTCGTGCCTAGGCGACGCGCTTGTGAGGATGTTAAAATTCGCCGGCCACCGCGTACAGGAAATAAATTACATAGACGACAGCGGTTCGCAGCTTGCGGATATTATGGTAGGTTTTAAATTCCTAAACATACCCGTGGAAACAAAATTGAAATTCGACCAATACTGCGGGAACGAGGTTTACGTGCGTGTCAACAAAATTTATGAGACAAGCCCAGAGCTGCAATTGAAGCGCGGGGAAATAATACGCGAGATAGAAAAAGGCAACAATGCCACATCGGAAATTGCGGATAGTGTTGTTGAAAAAATATTGCGCGCCCAGCTTGAAACTTTAGCGCGCATGGGGATAAGTTTTGACCTTTTAGTTTCGGAGACGGCAGTATTGCGCTCCAATATGTGGGATGAGGCTTTCGAAGCGTTGAAAAATGCGGGTTTAGTTTACAATGCAGCCGACGGAAAAAACAAAGGCTGCTGGCTGTTAAAATTATCGGACAGGCCGGAATTCTCGAAACTGGAAAGCGGTGATAAAATACTCTCGCGTTCCGACGGTACAGTGTTATACACGGGCAAGGACATCGCTTATGCAATGTGGAAACACGGGATGGTCAGGGACAAATTCAACTACAAATTATTTTCAAAAGGCAGCAGGACATGGATGACTTCAGGCAAAGGCAAACCTGCCAAAAAATTCGGCAACGCAGAAAAAACCATAGCAATAGTCGACGTGCGCCAGTCATACGCGCAGGATGTTGTAGCTGCGGCGCTCGAAATGCTCGCAGGTAAAAAAGTGGATTACAACCATTACGATTACGGCGTCGTCACATTGAGCAAAAACGCGGCGCAGCAGCTCGGATTTGACGCCGATGCGGCGATAAACATGTCCGGGCGCAAGGGGCTTTTCATAAACGTGGATGACGTGTTAAACATTCTGGAAAAAAAAGCCTACGAGGAAACCAAAAAGCGCAACGGCGGCGCCCCGGAAAAATGGTTGATTGAGACCGCCCGAAAAATAGCCCGCTCCGCACTAAGATACGAAATGGTCAAGATAGACCGCGAAAACACGATAACTTTTGATACGGAAGAATCTTTGCGCCTCGACGGGAATACAGCGCCTTACCTGCAATACGCATATGCAAGGTCGTTGAAAATACTGGAAAAGGCCGGCAAAATCCCGAAGTTAAAACCGGCCGGATCAATAACGGACACGGAATCCGAGATAATAAAAAACCTTATGAACTTTCCCGTCATCGTTGAAAAGTCCGTGGAAACTTTGTCGCCGCAGGAAATTTGCCGCTACGCTTTTAATCTTTGTTCGCTGTTCAACAAATTTTACCAGGACTCGCCGGTGCTTCATGCAGAAGAGCCTTTGAAAACGTTCAGGCTGAATCTGGTGCGCGCTTTCGCAAATGTGCTTGGAAAAAGTTTGGGCCTGATAGGCGTCGACGCGCTGGAAAAAATGTGACGTTAACCTGTTCCGTAGTGGACCATAACCAAAGTCAGGAACCCCAGCATGAATCCGGCTACCAGTGCGAACATATTGTTGAACCCTTCCCCGGCGATTTTTCCGTGGTAAAGCATTTCTTTGATTACATATACGATCGCGCCGCCCGACATAGAAAGGAAAAACACGCTCGCGGCCTGAGAAATCCAAAAACTTCCGATAATCGCTCCTAGGAAAGTTGGCCCACCGCCGATTAAACCGAGGAGGATTATGTAGCTTTTGTTGACCTTGAAACCGCTTAGCGGCGCTGCGATCCCGAACCCTTCGGTCATGTTATGCAACCCAAACCCGACGGCCAGTGTTATCGCAAGGCTCATCGCGCCGCTGCTGTAACTCTGCCCTATCGCAAGCCCCTCGGAAAAATTGTGCAGCCCTATGCCCGCCGCGATCATCATCGCTAAACGCTTTGCGCGCCGTTCGCCGATATTTTTGTTTTTGACCGTCCAGAGGTATTTGGCCTCAAACCATACCAACCCCAAAAGCCCGGCGGAAAATCCCGCGAACAGGACTGCCGGAAGTATCGAGCCTTCAGCAAGCTGGGCGCTCCCGCCTAAAAAATTGAGCATCGGTTTTTCAGAAATATTCATCGCATCGTGCATAATGTCGACAAGCAGGAAGATGAGTATCCCGGCCGCCATGGAATTTAATATGCCTTTCATGCGCGCTGTCGCATTCATGAAAGCCAATGGCAGCCCAAGGTAAATGGTAAAACCGGCTATGGCCCCCAGGGCAAACAGTTCAGCGTTCGGCATTCAATCACAAATTAAGTTCAATATAAGCTCGTCAATAGCAGATGTGCGGCAGTATATTTAAGATATTGCCCGCCTGCCAGAGAATATTTAACGGAAGAAATTCAAAATAAATTATGGTAATGATGGATTACACTGTTGTAATTAAGATCATGCTATCCGCTTTTCTGGGAATTGTAATCGGGTTAGAAAGGAGTTTGAGCAACAGCCCGGCAGGAACAAGGACTCAGGCACTGGTTTCACTGGGCGCTTGTCTTTTCACTATCATCAGCCTTAGTTCCGGCAGTTTCGCGGATTTTTCCCGTGTCCTGCCCGGCATAATCACGGGCATAGGATTTCTCGGAGGCGGGATAATATTCCAATCAAAGCGCGGAGAGAAACGCGGCCTCACAACAGCCGCGGATGTTTGGAGCGTCGCAGCGGTCGGCGTATTGGTGGGCATGGGAGACTATGAAATAGCGATACTGTCCGCAGCGGTCATACTTTTCATCCTTCGGCCCTTGAAACACATCGAGAAAATGCTTGGCGTGCACACAGCCACGTAATTTATTATTTTTAGTGGAAATTATCTTTTTTCTATGGTCGTGGAAATTAACCATGTCACAGTGACCGCTATTATTGTTACAATCACAGCTGCCAGCATGAGGTAAGGCCAGCCGCCCTCTTTGGGTATGTAATTGGTTATCATGGCCTTGATCGCGTCGTTCCAGAACAACGCCGCGGTAAGCGAAAATGCCGTGGTCACAAAAGTCAGCATCTGCTTTTTGGCCTCGCTTACAGGGCCCTTTATCAGGTTTTCCACGTTAACGTTTTTTATTTTTTCCAGCAAAATTTTTTGCGGAATTTGGTCGTCCAGGGTCCGCTTTATCTTTCCTGTCAGGCTGTCCTTGTACACAAAATAAGATTTTTTTGCCATGTAAGACCGCTAAGAATTGTACGTTTGGATTAATGTACGTTTCCCCTGATCCGGCTTTGCCCTAAAAGTCGTTCCTTCACAAATAGTCGGTTAGGTGCACAAAAATTCAATCATCTTCATGTCACACAGAGAGGTTTCGAGGAACTTTTTTCCTGCGCAGGTCAATGAGATAATGTGTAAAATTTTGTGTCACAATATCTGCGTGCTGATTCAAGAGATGCACGAATTAAATATCAGTTAATTTATACGTCCGAGACGGAATTAATAATTAATGACGCTCAAAAGAAAACATTATGTTTTTGTTGGATTATTTGTCATAGTTGCTATCATTGTTGTAACGTTGTTTTGGGTTTCGACTTTTGGGAAAAATGACGAAACTGTGAAAAAGGAGTTTTTGACGGCATCCGAGACCGTGCTTCCCATAAGCACTGACAAACTGGAATATAATTTTGGAGAGCCGATTGTAATAAAATTCAACAACAGCGGGAGCGATAAAACATTCTGGTATGAAAGGCTTGGGGACTGTGCTCCATTTACAGTTTACCATCTAACAAAGTTTAGAAATTGGGAGGCGTATCCTCCCATATGCGAATGCCGCGGCTGGAACGGAACTAGTAAAAATATTATATCTCCCAATTCGTTTACATCAGGAAACTGGTATCCAGTTTTGAGCAACAATTGTGTAAAAACGAGCATTGGGACTGGTCTGATTGGTCTGGAATTCACTTCCGAAGGCAAAAAATTTAGACTACCTTCCATCGATTTGAAAGATAGTAGACTAAGACCCCTGAAGTTTCCAGATGGTAATTGCATCGACATAAAAAGTCCTGAATGGATTCTCCCGGGCGAAGTCATCGTAGATTTTAAGCAATCATATTCGGAAAGTGAAATCGAGGACTTTCTAAACCAGTTTGATATTATAGGTTATGCGCCAACTGTTTGGACAACACTGCCTTCTTCTGCGTTGGTTTACGTAGAAAATGGGAAAGAGGCTAAGTGGATGTGCGAATTTCAAAAATACAGCGATGTATCAAAGGTTTGGTTCAATGGTTGGACATCCACTGACTAGAAAGAGTTAACTTGAAAAATTTCCAAGTTTACTTGAGTTCGAACCTATAATTCAACTTGAATTTTTGTGCAGAAATGCCACTTGCACAAAAAGCGGCTATTTTGAGGTATTTTTAGGGCGGGGCCCCTAACCCGAATTTTCTAACTAACAACCTTGTACTCTTCGCCCTTTTTTCCCGAAATTTTTTGGATAAGCTCCCTAAGCTTGTCAACAATTTCCTGTATAATATTTTCTATTTTTTTGAATTTTTGTTTCACCGCGCCCGCAGATCCGGCCTGTTCGGGTATCGTATAGCCTTTTGATGCGGAATATCCCGGTTCAGGCAGCAGCATGTAACCCAGCAGCCCGGCGAATATTACGCCTGCCACAACCCCGGCGACAACGAGCACGTTTTCAAATTTTTTGCCGCCTTGTCCGGTTTCTGCGGCTTTTATTAAAGTTTCCGCGGAATCCAGAAGGCCTTTCGATTGTATCGCCAGTTCGTTGGCCTTCACGTAATCGCCTTTGTACGCAGACTCGTTGGCCTGTGAAAGGAGAGAGTAAGCAAGGTTAAGCTTGTCCGAAGCTATTTTAAGTTCCGTGCTGTTGAAAGCCGGGAACATCGTTACGTTCAGCCGGGTCATCAGGCCATTCAGCGATTCCGTGTAATTCAGGATCGTCGCAGTTATTTCGGACTTGGTTTTTTCTGTCGGCGTGACAACCAGGTAAAAATATTCGCTTTTTATTTCCGTGTCTGCAGTTACGGAATATTTTGCCGTATAATTTTTGACCACCGCGTTGTCGGGCGCGCTGAAACTTACGTCGAAACTGGCAGTTTGTCCTGCGCTTAACGCTGTCTTGTCGGGATTTACTTTCCACCAGGACGCGTCAATATCTTTTATTGAGAGCGTCATTGTGCCGTTAAACACGCCTGTATTTTTAACAGTTGTAGCAGTTGAATTTGAACTCCCCTGGAGAATATAAATTGTTTTTGTGTACGTGGTTATGGTGGCGTTGTAGCCCTGGACTTCGAATGTTTTTTTCTTGTTGTCTGGAGTGTAGCCGTTCATTGTTGCGGTTGCGGATATTGTGAACGTCCCTATGGCATTCGGGTCTGAATTGTACGAACCGTCGCATTTGCCCGAACTGGTCGAACAAGAACCTTCGGCAACTTTGGCGCCCGCGGGATTTGTAATATTATATTTTACATTCGCACCGTTCACGGCCGACCCGCCCGAAGAGACGCTGAAATTAAACGAGACAGGACCGCCTTTGAAATATATGGAATCGCCCGTCGCGACTGTTAATGAGAGTGAATTTCCCGACCCGCCCCCTCCTGTATTCGAAGGGTTGTTGCCGGAAGATATTACGGTGCCTGTGTAAATGAAAACCAGTGTGTCATTTAACACCCAAACGCCCGACGGGCCCCTGCCGACGATAGTTGCTGTGCACGTTGAGTTTGAAGCTATCTCTATTTTCCATGTGGCCGAACTGTTTGTGTAACGGCTGAATCCGGAAATATTGCCCAGTTCGTAATCGGCGGTGTATCCGCTCGTTACCGCCGAACAAGACCCGGACAAACTCAGCGACAGTGAGGCGTTGAAAATTGCGCCCCCGCCCACGTTGGTCACGTTGACGAATATGTCCCTTGAACCGATGTTCGTGAAATCGTCGTTGTCGTGAGTCCCATTGTACACGTCGATGACTAGGGCGCTGCTGTTCACGTAAAGATAATTAAATTTCGCTGTGCCGCCGTTCCTCGGTCCCGTTGAAGAATCATAAGCTGTCGCATACACGGAATAATTGCCGCCGGAAATGTTAGAAGGTATCGAAACGTTAAGCACATAATTGTTTAGCGTCGGATTTGCGCGTATAACATTGGCCACATTTGCGCCGGTGAAATTGATTGTGTAATTTGACCCTTCATATGGAAATTCGTTTTGCAGCCACACGGTAAAGTTCGTAGCGTTCAATATGTTAACAAAAGTCCCGTTTTGGTAAGTCACATTGACGGTGACGTTGATAAATACAGGATTGCTGCTGGGAATTGTTGAATAGTTTTCAGTCTTGTTTATCGGGTTTATCCACACGCTTTTGTCAGTCTGGTTGGCAACATTGCTGACCAAAACATTTAATTTGTCGGTAAGGTTTAACGTTATGTTTACGAGGAAATCCTTGTACGGGTGCGCGCTGGTAGAATTTAATTTTATCCAGCCCAGATAAACCGATTCTCCTGTTGAGGCTGTCAGCGTGGTTTCGTTGATCCTGATTTTAAGCAGCGTTGAACCCCTGGCAGACACGGGGTTATCAAACGAATAGTTGAAGTAAATGAAATTCCCTCCCGAACTGTTCAGCGAAGTCGAATTGTAGTCGTTTAGCGTAAGCGAAAACGCTCCGGTATTGTTTATCGTTAGCGTGTAATCAAGGGTTTTGTTCGTCCCGACGTTATCGATTATGTACAGCAACAGTCCGGATAAAGTGTTATTCACAACCAGCATGGGTTCGGTCACGTTTATTCCGAAAGGCACGGCCATGTAATGTCCCCCGCCCTCAAAGAAAGTTATTGTGCCGTTGTAGATTCCGTCCGTGGACAGTGCGGGAACCGTGACGTTGAAATTTATTGACGTGCCGTTTTGGGTTGCATTTAACACATAAGTCCTTGTGTAATTGCCGAAAGAGCTGTTTAACCAGCTGTCGCCGATGTTTATTTTTACAGTGAGGTTGTAGTAAACCAATTTATCCCCGGTTACAGACACGGTCCAGCTTTTGTTAAATTCGTTCACGTCCGCCGTGGAACGTGAAAATATCCTGTTAAAACCGAGCCCCGCGACGTTGAACATGTCAGTCCTTTTGCTTTGGTTCGAAACGGAAATTGCGGACGAGTTGTATACAGTCAGGTTGAAGTCTGCGGACGCGTTGTTCCATTCTATCGTTGTGTCAATGGAAACGTAATGGCCCGCGACCGGTATAGTTATGTTTGTCGAATTTTGCAGGTTAACAAATATGTCGAGTTTGTATATCTTTTCAGTCTCGGTTAATGCGGAATAATTGACCTGGCCGGTATTGTTTAAGTTGAACGTCACCCTTGTCGCAGCCGTCGCGTCGGGCGTCGCGTTGACCAGGAAATTGAGGAAGCTTTGGCTGGCGTTGATGTATGAAAATTCGATTATCCCGTTGTAAGGTATGTATTTAGACGCGTTCGATGAGTTGTAAAAGATTTTCAACTGGTAAAAATCGTTGTACGCGGGGAATGCGTATAGCAAAGTTTTATTTCCCGATGTCGAGTTTGTGTTGTTCAACCCCACCAAATTGTTGCCCGAGTCAAAAAGTAAAAGGTCTACTAAGCTGCTGTTGACGTTGGCGTAAAATCCGCTTGTAGAAGTGGAATTGAAAAAGAACACATCAAAGCTGTTTAGAACGCTTAAATTCCCGAAGAAACTGTTCGAGCGCGCAAAAGTCTGGTTCGTGGTGAGCGGCACATCCAGCCTTATTGTAACATTGTTTATTCCCGCGTTCGCGTTGGTCGCGTTGGCCAATGTCAAATTTCCTGTATAGCGCCCGGGTTTCAGCAGCGATGCGTTGAAGCGTATTGTGAAGTTTGCGTAGGAATTGTTGCTGACATTTACCTGGTTGGATAATAGGGTATTGTTGATCAGTATCATATCGGCAAAGTCCGAGGCCGAAGTGCGAATTAAACTGTTGTTTGTCACATTTAATAAGGTCCAGGCCACACCCGGCATGCTCGTGTAAAGGTACCCTAAACTGATGTTAAAAGCGTACGGGTCAACCCAGTCCGGCTGGGTCCAATTGGCGTAGTACGCTTCGGAAGTGATGTTAAATTCCAGGATCGAAGAACTCCATACATAACCGCTGGCATACAGGCCCATGCCGGCCATGGTTAAAATTATCGTCAGGCACCGGAGTGCGTTTTTGGCGTGTTTCATTAAAGTAAGATTTGCCATTTTTACGATATATAATATGGTGTAGCCCGCCAAAGTTAAAATCATGCGCTTTTGGCATGCGCCTAACTGCTATGCACACGTTTCAGTTACCGGCCGGCATATGAGCATACCAGCAGCGTATATATCAATCAATTAACGGATCCGACGGGATTTGAACCCGCGACCTTCAACTATCTCGCCGCAATACAACCGTATAGGTTTTCTCACGGATAGGAGGCTGCTGCTCTGTCCAGGCTGAGCTACGGACCCACAGGTAAACTAAAACAGTCACATCTTGTATGTGACTGTTTTCAGCTACTGACTGAAATATGTGCTATTGGTATGCATATGTTTCTAGCTATAGAGCGTGAGGTTAAATACTAATTTTTTCCTCAGCAGTAGAACTCTTTCGTGCTTAACAATCCTTCAGGTTGGCTTACGCAGAAAGTTTTGTTGTCCTGGATGTAATAGTATCTCAGTGAATTGTCTTCCAGCACATAGCGCCTGAGACAGCAGATGCTGACTGCCATGCTGTCCGACAGGCTCGTTAGTCTTTGTAACTCGCGCTGCAGGGTTGTTATCGTATTCACGTAAATTGTTATGTTTTTTTCCTGCGTGGAGGTCTCGATTGAAAGCTTGGAGTTTTCGGTTTTTTTGTTTTCCAGTTCTATCCGGCAGGAATTAAACAACTGGGACGTCGAGTTAAGCGTGTTCGTGCACTCTCCAGCTTGCTTTTGCAAGTCTTGCAGCATGGCCGCCGTACGGGTCGAGTTTGCCGCAGCCTCCTGGAGTTTTATCAGGGAAGTTGTAAATCCTGTCACACCGTTGCCGACCAGTATGACCATGGCCACTATCGCCGCAATGATTATTATCCTTGAAACCGGGACAAATTGTTTTTTCTTCAGGCCTTCTATCATGATATTATTTCGTCGGAAACCCTAATAAAACGACAATTTAGAAAGGCAGAATAAAAATTACATGTAACATTTTATTTTTTTCCTGTTTACGAGCGCGCGAATCAGAGCGGAGCCGATGTCGGATTCTTTGGAAACTTTTATTACGTCTTTCGAGCCTACCGTTGCGGATAATAAGAATTCGTCATCCACGTAAACGGAGACAGCCTTGCCCGATAATCTGGTGTCAAATCCTATGTTAAGGTATGCGCCCGATTCGGATATGGAATGGGAAACAAGTTTTCCCATATTCTTCGCTAAAGGCTCGATGTCGATGGATATGCCAAGCTTCTTCTCGAGCTCCATCACAGTTTTTCCCTCTTTCCCTATGATGTGCGGAACCATTTCATTATCCACGCGGACTATTGCCTTGTTATCGCTCACTATCTCAGCGTCGGCCTGCGGGTCGAATTTCCTTATCTCCTGCAGTATCCTTTCCTTGGCCAGTTTTCTGACGGGCTGTTCTTTGCTGGTTTCATTCACAGGGACAACCACATTTTCCTCTCCGTATGTGTATATTTCATACTCGCACTTGCCGGTTTCAAAATCACGGACCTCGATCAGCGGGCGCGCCAAGTCCGCTTCCATCATGCCCGTCGGGACGCGCACGAGAAGTTCCAGTTCATAAACTTTTTTTATCTCCCCGCCCTTCAGGAATATTATCGTGTCAAGAACACTGGTTATCATGCCCATTTCTATCCTGCCTATGAACCTTTGCACGGAATCGATCGCATTAGATGCATGAACAACGCCGACCATTCCGACTCCCGCCATTCGCATGTCCGCGAACAGTTCAAAGTCTTTCGTCTTGCGCACCTCGTCGTAAATCGTATAATCCGGTCTCACCAGCAACAATATGTCAGCGGTTTTTTCCATGTTCCCGTCAAGCGCGCCGTATTGGGTTATTTCCGGAGGAACTTGCAGATCCCTCGGGTTCTCAATGGTTTTTACAATCTTGTCAAGCGACAGGTAATATTCTGCCACCGATGCCGCGAAAGTGGATTTTCCGGAACCGGGGGGCCCGCATATGATTACGCCTTCCGCGCGCTCTTTTAGGCGTGTCATTAGTTTTTCGGAAAGTTTATAGTCCGAAAGCACGAGCTTGGTTATTGGCCTCACGGCTGTCAGCTCTAACCCGTCGCTGAACGGCCTGCGTGCTATTGCGATCCTGTACTTGCCGAATTGTATTACCATCGCGCCCGCAGAACCCATTTCGATGAAAGCGTTTTTTTCGTGCCTTACGCGGTCCAGTATTTCTTTGATTATCGATTCTATCTCCTCCTCCTTCATGGGTGTGTCGCGTATTTTTACCAGTTTGACTTCCCCCGGCTTTCCTTTTTTGGCTACGGGAAGCACATCGACTTTCAGGTGCACAGAAGAGGTGTTTTCATCGAAAAAATCTTCCAGTTTAATGGGGCTCGTCGACCGCACATTCTGTATGTACATGACCGAAACACCCTCCGCCTCGGCCACGAGAGCTTGCACATAATCCGCAGTTATCAGAGTCGCGGCGTTTTCTTTGGCGACGTCGCGTATTAACGCATCTAAACGCCCTTTCTTGGCCATCATTATTTCTTCCATGGTCGGCCTGCGTCCGGTGTAAGCTAGCTTTATCTTTTTTCCGCTTTCTGCCATCAAGCGGACAGCCTTTAATTGCTCTAAACCTTGAAAACCTATGTCCCTTCCTCGCGAGGCCTGGGCTTGCAATTCATCTATGACAGTCACGGGAATAATTACCTCGCCCTCCACCTGGTTTGTTTCTACGAGGTTTGCAAGTTTGCCGTTAATCAGGACAGAGGTGTCCGGAACCCATTTTTTCATGCTATCAGAGAAGTCATGTTTTCCGCTATATTTATATTTTACAAGCCAAACCGCTTTCCGGTACGCTTCAGCCGATGAATCCTGTTTTTAGTCGAATCATCAAAGATTAATCTAAATTCAGCCCATTTATTTTATTCATTGGGTGGTCGCGCATGAAAAGAGGGTCCTACAATCCGCTGGAATTGGAAAAGCAGATAATGGGTTCGTGGAAGAAATCCGATATTTTCAGCAAGTACGCCTCAAACAGGAAGGGCGCAAAAAAATATTATTTCCTGGACGGGCCGCCATACGCGACAGGCTCGATACATCTCGGGACGGCCATGAACAAAACGCTGAAGGATTTTTTCATACGGTTTTTCAGCATGTCCGGGTATAATGTGTCGATGCAGCCGGGATATGACACGCACGGCCTGCCGATAGAAAACAAAATAGAAAAAGAGCTTAACTTTAGGACGAAGTCGGACATAGAAAAATTCGGGATAGAGAAATTCAACGGGGAATGCAAAAAATTCGCGACCAGGTTCATAGGGATAATGAACGAGCAATTCAAAAATTTGGGCGTGTGGATGGACTGGGACAACCCGTACCTCACACTGGACAAAAGCTACATCGAAGGCGCCTGGTTCACTTTCAAAAAAGGTTTTGAGAACGGGCTGCTGTACAAAGGCTCCTACCCGGTCCACGTATGCCCGCACTGCGAAACCGCTGTGGCGTTTAACGAAATAGAACACAAAGAAGTACGCGATAACTCGGTTTATGTAAAATTCAAGGTGAAAAACAGCAACGACAGCCTGTTAATCTGGACGACGACCCCGTGGACATTGCCTTCAAACACAGGAATCATGGTAAATCCGAATTACGACTACGTACGCGCGAAATCCGGCAAGGACGTATTAATCCTCGCAAAAGAGCTCGCCGAAAAAGTTCTTGTTGGAAAAACAGAATATTTTGAAATTATCGGAACCATCAAAGGCGACCAATTGGTCGGCATGGAATATGAAAACCCGTTAAAGGACTTGCCTTTGCAGAAAAACATAACCGGCCGTGTCGTGCCGTCCGATCAACATGTGACATTGGAAGAAGGCACGGGATTGGTCCACATGGCCCCCGGCCACGGCAAGGAAGATTTTCTCGTTGGAGTTAAGCACAACCTACCCGTCTTATCCCCGCTTACAATGGGCGGCAAATTCAAGGCGGAAGCGGGCTGGCTTGAAGGAAAATTTGCCAAGGACGCTGACAAGGAAATTATAGAAAAACTCCGTGAAAGGAATGCGTTGTTGGCGGTCGAGCCGACAACGCATGAATACCCGAAATGCTGGCGCTGCGATTCCTCCCTGTTATTCATCGCAGTACCGCAATGGTTTTTCCGCGTGAGCGCTATACGTGAAAAGCTAATCGAGGAAAATAAAAAAGTCAACTGGTTCCCGCAATTCGCTTCAAATAATTTCGGCAGCTGGTTAAACACATTGTCCGATTGGCCGATATCCCGCCAGAGGTATTGGGGAATCCCGCTTCCAATATGGGAGTGCGAAAAATGCGGCAGCGTGCGCGTCGTCGGTTCTTCAAAAGAGCTTGGCGTTAATATCGGGGATTTGCACCGCCCGTACATAGATAGCGTATTTTTCAGCTGCAAATGCGGGGACAAAATGAAGCGCATACCCGACGTCCTTGACGTCTGGTTTGACTCCGGCGTTGCGTCATGGGCTTCTATAGGTTTTCCTTCGGAGGAAAAGAAATTCAACGAAAATTGGCCTGCCGACCTCAACATCGAAGGGCCCGACCAGTTCCGCGGCTGGTGGAATTCCCAGATAATAACAAGCATGATTACGTTCGGAAAAACCCCTTTCAAAAACGTGTTGTTGCACGGCAAGGTATTGGATTTGAAGGGCGCAAAAATGTCCAAGTCGAAAGGAAATGTAATAACGCCCGAAGAGGTCATAGAAAAATACGGCCGGGACGCGCTGCGGTTGTATCTGTTAGGCCTCCCTGCAGGCGAAGATTTCGCGTTTAACATGGATTCGATCAAAGAATCGATGAATATACTAAACACGCTGTGGAACAGTTTTTCGTTCATGGAGTCGTATTGCAAGAAAGTCCCTAGGCCGGATAAATTAAATTTCGAGGACGAATGGATAATATCCAGGATAAATAGCGTGGTCACAGCATGCAAAAAAAGCAACGAGTCGTATAATGCATCGGAGTCCGTGCGCCTAATGCGCGATTTTGTATTGAAAGATTTGAGCCGTTGGTATATCCGTTTAATCCGGGATCGTACATGGCCCTCTTACGAAGGCGGGGATAAAAACGCCGCGTTCTACACAATGTATTACGTGTTTGACAAGCTCGTGCTGATATTAGCTCCGGTATGCCCGTTCATTTCGGAAACAATTTACCAGTCCACCTCAGGCAAAAAAGAATCCGTACACCTGGAAGATTGGCCGGAATCAGGTGTGGATACGAGTTCCAGTGTAGAGGATGAAATGGAGTTCGCCCGTTCAGTAGTTGAAGCGATAAACGCGCTGAGGCAGGAGAACAGCGTCAGGTTGCGCTGGCCTCTTAGAAGGGTAGTTATACAAGAAAGCGGTTCGGTGAAAAAGAGCGGCATATCCGAAGGCGCGGTGGATGTGATAAAGAACTCAGGAAACGTTAAAGAATTGTTATTTTCTCCTCACCCGCAGGAAAACATGGAATCAAAATCCGTTCAAGACACAAAAATATATCTCGACGTGCATATGGACGCCGAACTTTTGGAGGAAAGCATGGTAATGGAATTGATACGCAAAATCCAGACAATGAGAAAAGACAAAAAATTGGACGTGGGCGAAAGCATTTCATTGTTTATCCGGTCCGATGCAAAAACCGAAAGGTCTTTGAGGAAATGGGAAAACAGCGTAAAAAAATCCGTGGGTGCATCGGGGATAGAATATGCGGAGTACGGCAACCCGGAGACATTGGAATTCGAAGGCGTAAAAATATTTGTCGGGTTCGACATGGTTAAGCCTTAGAAAAAGAATATATGAATTGATTTTCCTAATGGAGTATGTGGTTATTGTGAAAACACTCGATTCGTTGTACGTTGAAGCTGCCAATTGGCTGAAACAAATGAGGAAAAACGCCTTGGTCGTAGTTGTATACCATCGCGATTCCGACGGGGTCTGCTCCGCTGTAATGGCGTCGAAGATACTGAAGCATATAGGATGCGGGTCCGTCAAAACAATTCCATGCGACCCCGGCACGCCCGCCGTTACTCCCGCGTTAATGCGCTCGCTATCCGAACTGCAGCCGGATTACCTCGTATTCGTGGATATGGCCGTCGACCAGGACGCAAACCCGTTGGTTATGATAAAACAAAAGTACGGGACAAAAATTATCGTGATAGACCACCATCCCGCGTCAATGGATTTGAACATGCTGGATATAACCCACGTAAACACCCGCTTCGCGGACGCAACAGCTTACCTGCCTGCGTCGTATATCATGCACAAGATAGCCGGAAAAATAAGCGCCGAACTTGCTAAAGATTATTCTTGGATTTCTTTAATAGGAACCATAGGCGATCATGGAATCGACAATTGCCAGGATTTAGTCAAAGATTTCTCGTCAATTTACGGAAGAGTCGCATCAACGCAGAAAGATTTTTCGCAAACTAAGTACGGCAAAGCTTCCGAATATATCATGTCTGCGAAAGCTTCTGACGACAACGGGATAGAAACGGCCAGAATTGTGATGGACCGTGCGATCAATGTCGACGCGTTCCTATCCGCACAAACATTGAAGGAATGGCATGCGGAAATGCAGGCAATTATAGACCGATTCGTGAAAAATTTCGAAAAAGATTCCGAATTAAACCCGGCTGCAAACATAGCAATCTACAGCATAAAAACGGACAAGCGCATCGAATCCGTCGTTGCGTCGATAATATCAGACAAATTCCAGCGTATGACAGTGGTTGTTTGCCGTGAATCGGAAGACCGCATCGGATGCAGTTTAAGAAACCAGCGCACCGCCGATCTAAGCGGTTTGGTAAAGGCGAGCATCGCAGGACTGAAAGACGCGCGCGGAGGCGGGCACCCGCAGGCCGCCGCAGCATCTATACGCAAAAGCGATTGGGTGGCGTTCAAGAACGCACTCATAAACAATAACACCAGATATCCCGCCCCGGCGAAGAAGTGAGTGGATGGAAATTTCAATAATTATTCCTGCGCACAACGAAGCGGGGGTGATTAAAAAAACGGTCTTGGAATTTTCTAGTAAGTTTCCAAAAGCCGAAATAATCGTTGTCGACGACGGTTCGGAAGACGAAACCTATGAAATAGCCAAATCAATAGCGAACAAAAAAATAAAAGTTATCCGCCTTCCGAGAAAGTCTGGGAAAGGCGCTGCCGTCATGGAAGGAGTCAAAAACGCGACCAAAAAATTGGTGGCGTTCGCCGACGCCGACGGGGCATTCGGGCCCGCGGACCTGTCCACTTTGATCCGTGAATTGCGTGGTCATGACTGCGTGATCGCGTCCAAGTGGAAAGGAAAAAAGTTCTTCGAGGTAGAAGGCAGCTTGCCGAAAAAACTTTTCGGAAGATTGTGGAACAAGATGTCAAAAACCTTGCTGGGATTGGAATTCGACGACACGCAAGCGGGTTTAAAACTGTTCCGATCCGGCGAGATAAAAAAAATCGGGCGCGTTTTAGGGAAGGGTTTCGAATTCGACGCGGAAATATTGTACAGGATGAAAAACGGGGGCGCCAGTATAAAGGAGGTTTTTGTAAAACCGAAAGTTGTGAAAAAATCCAGCTTTAGTTACCTAAACATACCTTCTATGCTTGCTAACATGCTTGCCGTTGCCATAGTGTTGAAACTTTTTTCTAAATACGGGAGAAAATAAATATACTCCGGTGAAAACCAGCCCGGATATTGTAAGCGCGTTTCCAACCAAGTTCGTTGTAGAACCATATTTTAATTCTACTTCCGGCTGCAGCGGAAAAATAAGCATGAATCCGGGGGATGCGAGATAAATTTTATCCGCGCCAATGACAGACCAGTCCGGAAAATACGGAATCTTAACCAGCAATGGCTTTCCAACGCACGAAGTATTTATTTTAAGGCTTTCGTTCCCAAAAGTTTCGTTTACTGAACAGTTGTTTTCCGCCGGGATTTTTTTTATTTTAAGCGGATCATAGCCGTAAATCGTCTGGGAAAACCTTTTGTCCCGCTCTCCAACGAAGACCAGCGGCACATCGAGCATATCAGTGTTTTTGAACCATGACATGGAAGCGTTGCGCCAGTCGTTGGTTATCACGGCCACAGGTTCGTATTTAGGCACGGACGCATAACTCGTGCCGCCCAATTCGTACACGGATATGTCACCAAAATATTTTAATTTTTGGTATTGTGCTATGCCATCCAGCGAATTTTTTAATTTGTCCGACGTGGCTATCACATACTTTATACCGAACAATTTCAGGTGTTCCGTGCCGTTTATTGCGTCAAAATATGAGCATTTTAATCCCGGAATCGGACACGTGGGGGATTCGGAAAGCTCGGACTGCAGGTAAAACGTAAACGGAGCCAATAAACCGGATTCTATGGTCAATCCTTCTATTACGGGCTTGCCTGTAAACATCGGCAACAGCTCAAAGGCTCGCGGCGTGCCGAATTTTGAATGCGACGGCGAATATTCGTGGAACATCCTGCCGTAAGGTAGATTTTTAAGAAAATCATTTATTTCACTGAACTGCGTCCACGAGTTCTTCGATTCAAACCCGCTGTAATTCCAGTCTATCCACCCGTCTATGTAGGAAATGCTGTTGTTGACCCACAATATTGTCAGGAGCCCTGCAATTATCACGCCTGCGCCCTGCGGTTTGATTTTTTTAATGATTTGGGAAAATCCGTACGCGCCCAATAATACTCCGGCGAATTGCAGGAAGGGGAGGAATCTTACATCAACAAGCCCGATGAACTGCGAAGCCAGGTATAGAATCGCGGCTAATAACATGGTGTAAATTAAGAACAGGACCCGCGCATCTTTTTTGGTTGCGCCGTTTTTTATTCCTAGAATGGAAAATATAATTATAGGGAAATAAATCGCCGGGAATATGGTGGACATGCTTTCTATCGTCCATCTGTAACCGAAGTCTGTCTTGAAGTGTATGTCGTTAACGAGCGGAAGAGCCCAGAAACCGACCAGAAATGCGGACACCAGGTAAGTTTTCGTAAGAACTAAAACACTTTCTTTCGTTTTAGTTTTATCGGCGCACATTAGTGCCAGGAAAGAGGCTGCGACCGAGAATATTGCTGTGTAAACGTGGGTTAAAACAACAAGGGAAAACAGCAAGGAATTTTTAATCTCGTATTTCCCCTTCGAAAGCGAGGCGTATACCGATGGGATAAAGAAAAATGCCATGGCAAAGCTGATGCTGTACGCAAACTCGCCCGAAAGCGTGCTGGGTATGTTGCCTCCCCAAACCGAATTGGATTCGATGAAAAGGAAAATGAGGGAAAGGAAAGCGGCGATGCACGGGGCCGGCTCCTCGAATTCCAGCGCCTTCATCGCAAAATACGCGGCGGCGGGCAGCATGAAAGTTCCCAGGAGTGTGATTATTTTCACTGCAATGTTAGCGTGTACAAAATTGGAAAGTATGGAACCTAAAGCATACGGAATGGGAAAATAAAACTGGAATATTGGAAATCCCAAATACCAGTCCGGGCTCCAGCCCGTTAATTCCAGTTTTGGCAGAAGGCTGCTTTTCATGTAATAAAAAAGGTAATTGTGCGACCCCGTATCGCCTCCGGTGATGGTTGTATCTGAAAAAACCAAGTCGGGTTTAAAATGTGTGAACAGGAAAGAAAATATTACGGCAAATGTGGCTATTCCGATAAAAAAATCCTTCCTCATGGGATCATCTTTTTTTCAGTTTTCGGTTCTTGAGCAGGATTAAGGCGAAAAGCAGGAAAATTGAAGCTGCAATTGCAGTATTAGAAAATATGCCTTCATCCTTGGAAATTGTGGCAAGCCCGCGCGCAAACGAAGAATAATGTAATCCCGAATCTTCGTATTCCATCGAAGCCAAAACTGTGTAAGTGCTCCCAGGCAAGGCGGAAAGCGAAGATATTTCTATCCCGACGGTTTTTTGTTCTGCGGGTTTTAATTTCACATCTGCGGTGTAAGAAGACGCGAACAATTCCTTCGGCAGGAATATCGTTATATTTGCGTTTCGTCCAACCGAACCGCTGTTGGCAATTTTTATCCGCGCCTCCGATTTTCCGCCTTTTGGTATTTGAACGTCCTCTATAACACCGTTAACGTTCGAAGATGTCCGTTGTTTGTAGGTTAAGAACAGGGAAGAAATAGCGGAAAACGGGTAATTGTTCGCATCCGAATATTCCGTAACGGTTACGATAGGATATTTGCCGGGTTTGATCCCGGTTATGTTTGCGCTAAAAAAATTATCAGCCTGGGCGCCCGGGCCCAGCTTCGCTTCAAATAGTGTGGGAAACATTATCCCGTCTGGGGTTTTGAACGAAGTTTGGACGGAGAACGCGGGCTCGTCGCCGGAATTGGAAACCGTGGATTTCACCGGCGCCGAATTTTCGCTGGCAAATATGTCTGTTAATTGTGAGTTGATGGTGATATAACTCGCAGAAGAATACGGAATTAATAGGAGACCCGCCATCAAAAACGCGAGCAGTTTCATTTTATCACCTTGGCCTGCACACTATAAATGCGTGATCGACTTCAAACGGGTCCAGCGTCACATAGTCCAATATTTCCATTTTTTCCTTTATCATGGACAGGGATTCCTGGAAAATTTTAGACGGGTTTTTTGTGACGTCTATGCTTCTTGCTTTTATCGCAATCATCGCATATCCGTTTTTCTTTAGGAAAGCGTCAACATTCCTTAGCAATATCGCCGCCTGCTCGGAATCCGCGACGTCTTCATAGACTACGTCGACTTTTTCGACCCATGAATAATCCTCGGGCTTGCGCGCGTCTGCTTTTATGGAGACTATATTTTCCCTTTTTCCGCATGCGATTACAAGATCGCTAACAGCACGCGCTGAAAATTCAACTCCATAAATTATTCCGTCGTTGCCTATTATGTCGGAAAAATACGAAGCTGTCTGTCCTTGCGCTATTCCGAGGTATAGGATTTTTGAGCCTTTGTTTATCGGAAAATTTTTTATTCCCTTCGAAATCGCGGCCGCGGCCTTGGATTTTTCCGGGTTCCAGGTTCTGTATTCTTCGCCGTTGACGTTTATTATTTTTTCTGAATACGACCTTCCACTAACCAGGTTTTTTGTAGCCAGCTGGCCGTCTATACGGAAGACTCCCGGAAAAATTTCCTTCAACTTCATGGATCAACCGCTTTCCTTGAAATGAGTTAACGCGTTGTTTACCACGCGGTTCAGCTCTTCTTTCATAGCTGCGCTTTTGTCGTTGCCGGAATAGAAATCGACCCTGGCGGCCATGGTTATTTTAGCCGCAACGATGCGTGCTATTTTTCCGCGTATTGGTATCGGCGCTGAAATTACAGCCGGATGGTAGAAAATTATGCCGTGTTTGGGGGCTTTGCCCTGCTTTTTTAAGAACCTGAATAAAGCTTTTTCGGCACCCAGTAATTGTATTGTGGACGACGGCAGTTTTACAAGTTTATCCAGCCCGCCTGCCTGCGACACTAGGCGGAAAGCGAGAAGCGCACCGGCAACAGCGGACGTATTCGGCATTATTTTTTTGCCCAATATTTCAAGATAATTTTCCAGGTTCTTGCGCTCAAAATACATTTGCTTTAGTGTGAGGCCCGCCTGTTTTACGCTTTCCAGATCATTCTCATCGAATTCCATACCCGCGGTTTCTATATCCAATTTTCTCCCGTCGCGTTCAAAATTTCCGCGCAGTGTTTTATCCGCCACAAAAACCGAGAATTTTTCATTGTCCCTCAGCAGCCCGTTAATTTCAGGGAAGTACAGCCCGTACCATTCGCGTAAATGTTCTGAAAGCGTGTTTATGTTCCTGTTCAATTCGTCTATCATGCCTACAACCCGCATTCCTATTTTGTCCTTGTCGACGTTGCGCAGTTCTTCTTTGGAACTCTCAGCCCCGACGCCAGATAGTATTTTGTTTAGTTCAGCCTGTGAAACAACCCACTTGTCCCTCAGCGCAATTTCACGAAAAACGCCTTTTGCATTGTTTTCGCCCAGTGACCCGGAATCGCGGTTGATCCGGAACTCGCCGGATTTTGGGTATGCCCCGAAAAATTCGTTTGCGCCTTTTTTTGTGAGCCTTCTAAGCAATGCAAGCTCTTCGTCCAGGAATTCGCTTTTGGCCTTGTTTAATCTGATGGAAATCTGCTTCGCGTCTTTCTTGAAAAACTCCTTGTCCAATAGCGTCCCGGCTGGGTCAAACGCGAACACGCCGACAACCGAATAACCTAAGTACGCTTTCATGAAACCACGTTTTCAAAAAGTTTGTATGAATAATGAGTTTCTGCAAGGTTTAAATATGGCTTTTTTAGTGAAAAGAAAGTGCGGGGGGCCGGATTTGAACCGACGAACTCGCTAGGAGATCAGATTTCCCTTCTTTGCTTAGGCTTTCTTTCTGGGAAAGCTTACTTGAGTCTGACGCCTCTAGTCATTGGTTGTTCAGACAGACGCATTGCAACCAGACACATACCATGTATGTGTCAGTTTGTTGTTGCGCCAGTTTGCTTAACCTCATCACTCAAGTCGAACCGACTGAAGCATATCAGCAGATATGCTTCTGGTTCCTTGACCGGGCTTGGCTACCCCCGCAACTAAAATCATACCGTATTTTGTATCGGTATGATTCAGTTTACTTAGAATCTGTTTTGTTCAGAAATATTAATAGCTTAGGCAGAAATAGCCTTTACTTCGCTTTTCAGCTTTTCGAGCTGGTTTTTCAGTTCGTTTAAAGAAACCTTCATTTCCGCCCGCTTGGCCTCTGCGTCCATGTTTATGTTCAAACCGGCCGGGCGCCCCATTTCCGAGTCCAGCGATTCCAATATCTTATCCGTTCTTTCCAGAGTAGAACTTATCGCTTTGTTCGTTTCCATGAACATTTCCTGGGTGCTGTTTAAAACCGAGCTTAACTGCCGCAACGTCTCTATGTCGTTTTTCAAGGCTCCGAAATAAGAAAGCATTTCCTTGTAACGGTCGACTTTGATAAACAGTGGGGCTTCTCGCATCGCAGGCGTTTCAACCACCGGCTTCGGCATCGGTTCTGGCGTCATCAAAACCTGTTCACTTTCCATAGATAGGCTTGGTTCAATTGGCGCCGCATCGAGTTTCTTTCTTACAAACCAGACCATATAATAACATTCAGTTTGGGCTAATATAAATTTGTCTTGGCCCTCATTCAACCCATCTTTTCGTTTTTCCGCACATTTTACACGCCTGAGAATAATCCGCCACGTTTGAACCGATGGCTGGGTGTATGATTTTGACTCCCCATTTATGGGCTCCCACCAAACAAAATATCTTGCGGTAATCCATAACTAACAATATTAATCTAAATGGCTCATTGATAAAAACCGCGCGGCCATGGTCTAATGCACCAGCCGGGATTTGAACCCGGGCTATAAGCTTGGGAAGCTCATGTCCTACCAGGCTATACTACTGGTGCTACAGAATAACCTCTAATTTTTATTTCATACGATGCTCTTTAAAACCTACCCTTTTCTCAAAATTTGTTAGGTTGTTTTTACCCTTTATACGTAGCTGGTATAAAGTCTTTTTTCCATTATATTTTGACGGATAAATTGCGCTGCCTATACCAAATTTCTTTAAAATCGCCGAAAGTTGCAGGCATAATGTTTTAGAAATTGTAGCAAAAGAGATCCATTTTCTAGGTACGTATACAGATCCGTCGGTCGCAATCAATCCGGTGGCGACCCCCTTCAAAAAGTTGTTTCCCATTTTCATCGAAGCTCTTCTCAGGCGGATGGTAAGAGTTTTATTTTTGCCCCAATACAAATAAGTTTTTAAAATTTCATGGATACTCTTACCCATCACTCTTATTCTGATCATATTCACTTTTCTGTACAACAAAATGTTTGGTTTTTTACCAAATGTATCACCGATAATTCTAGAAATATGTTCGGCGTAGGCTGTTTCATTGGAGGAAAGATAAAAATTTATCAAATATCTATATTTTTTATCCAGATAAAACCCCCCGTCGCCTGCGAACGCCCCGATAAATTCTCCAAAATCTTTTTTTGACTTGATATTAAACACGATCGGTTTCATTCTTGTGCCGAAATTTTTACGGGCATGGTAATAAATCGTAGTTTTGGATTTGCCCAGCAGAGTTGCTAAGTAGTTGAGGCTTTTACCAGAATCATATAATTTATTTATTATATCTTTCTGCCTGATGGTAAGTCTTTCCATGATAATCTTTGGTAAATATATTTAATAATTACCACGGGTTCGAATCCCGGTGGCCGCATTCAATTATCGAAATCGGAAAATATGTAATTGTAGCATCCTTTGCAGTAAGTGAGCTCGTTCAACTTTCCGCAGTGCGGACACACGTTCCTTATGTTCCAATCGGCGAGGCATTTTGGATATTTGGTTTTTGGGTATGCGATCTGATACAGAAAACCGTGTTTAATCGACAGCCGAGCCTGTTTCCATATTTGTTTATCTGGCCTCTCGGAAGATTTCACATCCACAAGCATCGGAGGAAAAAATCCGTCTCCCCTATAAATAAAAAAAAAATCCGGCTTTATATAACCCATATCCGTGACGTCATTGGAGGCACTTTTCGGGCTCAGGTCATAAAACGGGAATATTTCGAACTTGTACTTCATGCTGTTGTAAATGAAAAAACTTCTCAATCGCATGCAAGAACAGTAAAAAAGAACCTCGTATAGAATCCCTCTTGCCATCGGTATGAAGTCTGGCCTCATCTGATTTTCGAGACTGGCCCAGCTCCTGACGAGTTTGCTGTGCAGCGTGTCAAACAATTTACCATGATTTCTTTTGAGTTCAACCGGGCTGCTTTCCAACGAACCTCTGAAAGAATTGAAAAGAATTGCTTTTATTCTGTTTAATTTTTCCCAATCATTCATGAACTAAGTTCGGAGGTTAAATTTTAATGCTCGGTGTAACGCTTAATAACCGGGAAGGTGTTTTAAATTTATGGATAATTTGGAACGCCTGTCAAAACTGATTTTCGAGGCCGGCCAACTGAAGCGGTTGCCGCGCAGCGGATGGTCTTTTGCGGGGGTTAAAAACGCAGAAAGCGTTGCCGAACATTCCTGGCGAGCTTCTTTGATAGGGATTGTCCTTGCAAAAATGGAAAACGTTGATGAAAACAAGGTCGTGAAGATGTGTTTGCTTCACGATTTCGCGGAAACACGAACGGGCGATGTAAACCGCGTTAACGACCGCTACATAGAAGACAAGGGCGAACGGCGTGCCGCGGAAGACATTTTGTCGGGTATATTCAAAAACGAATTTCTTAAAATCGTCGAGGAGTACGACGAAAAGGAAACCAGGGAAGCAATAATAGCAAAAGACGCCGACCTTCTCGAGCTTTTCGTGCAGGCGAGGGAATATAAAGAGCTCGGTTTTAATTCTACGGCAGACTGGATGAAGAACGCCAAAAATGCGATGAAAACAAAAAGCGCAAAAAATCTCGCCAACAGGCTGGAAAAAATGGACCCGACATCTTGGTGGGACGGGCTGAAAAAGCTCTAGAGTTCTTTTAACCCGTTCTTCGTCATTAAAAAATCGTTTTCGAACCTGACACCGCCGCGTTTCACGTCATAAAAACCCGGCTCTATTGTGAAAACCATGCCCGGTTCAAAAGATCGCTTAAAATTACTCAGTGAATTTTCATGCACGTCGCGCCCGAGAAAATGCCCTATGGAATGTATAAACCCTTTACCTAGGACGGATTGCGCAGCTTTTTGCATATCCTCGCCCGTTCCGTTGTCATTGGCTATCGCTACACATTTGCCATAAGCCTTCATCACATTACTTTCTGTTTTTGCAAACCAACCGTTTTTCTTTTTGAAAACGCACCTGGTGATATCAGCGCAATATCCTTTGTAACGCGCGCCGAAATCAATTAGAACCATTTGGCTTATTTTTCGGAACCCGGTCGTATAATGCGGCAACGCGGAGTTTTTGTCCGCGGCGCATATTGTCGGAAAGGCTATATCGCATCCCTTTGCGCGGATAGCTGTCTCGATTTTGACGGCTAGGTCATTTTCAATCGCCATACCGCCGGTTGATTCTTCAAGCGCGTTTTTGCTTACGTTGATTGCAGTTTTTATCAGTTTTATCTCGTCGCCGTCTTTTATCATTCTGCAATCTTCAAAACACTGTGACACGTCAATTAACTTCAACCCAAAAGATTCGAGCCGTTTGCCGGTCAGATACGGAAGTTTGTTCGCGATGACTCCCAACCTGCCGTTGGGCGCATAATTTTTTATCATTTCAATTTTTTCAGAGCGTTTCGTTATTAGTTTTGGTTTCTTTACGCCCTGTTTTTTGGCATTTTCGTAGTCCAATTCCGAAACAGCCATTTCCATGCCGTTTTTGTCAAGCATGGCAAAACACCCTTCGAACGGGCCTTGCAAGCCGGTTAGATAATAAAAATTTTCGTCCGGCACGTTAGGCAGAAAAATTGAGTCGATCTTGATATTTTTGTCGTTGATTATATCCCACAGCCTTTTCAAACGCCTCAAAAATATCACTCGAAAATGCTTCCGAAGCCCTGCGCGACGGCATCCTCTTCTTCGGTAATCTGTTTTAAAATTTTTTCTTTTTCCTTGCCTTCGATTAGTTTACCTTTGTCGCCCACAAGTTCTTTCGCCTTTTCCATCGCTTCGTCTGATCCGGATATCTTCACGCACACGACATCCTCTTTGGATCCGAAAATGGCCGCATTCCTGAACGTCAGCGATTGTCTCGATAGAACATCGTCTTTCAGCAATGCGTTTTCCACATCCTGAAACTTGTCCCTCGGAATGAAATAAACTGCGTCCATGTCAATCACTGAATAATAAATCGGGTAATGTTTAAATAACCGTAACGGTCAGGTCGGTTGTAACAAGTAAAACGAAATTTTGCTTTTTATTCAACTCGTGGATACAGCATTTATATATTTACAGTTTCTATAGCCACAAAGTGAATTTATGTACAGGATGCCCAAAGGAGACTTCGACGGTCTTGTAGGATTGATCAAAATAGCAGGCGGTAACTTTCCGATTAGCGATAGCGGTTATCACGGTTCAGCAAGGGTGGTTAAAACATATTCTAAAGGAAGAAAAACGCTGACACCTGATGGTGAAAAGGAATTACTCTTAGGTGTGGATGTAGAAGTTAGCAATTGGATAGACGGTTCCCTACAAGATTATATGAATCAGTTGGGCGTAGGTGAGTTGGTTGGTTCTATAAGAGAGGGTAGAATCAATTCTAGGAGTCAGTATATGGCAGAACTACAAAGACTTAAACAAGTAAACACCAGAGCCAAACCAAGAGTTTTGCCGTTCTATATGACTCCCGATGGAATAATTTATTATAAAATTACTAGTCCGAACGAATTCCCCACAGATACAGATCTTTTTGCTAACGTTTCTGGTATGTTTGAAGTTCCTAAATCAGGAATTCTGGAAGCAGAGGAGTCGTTGAAATCAATTGCGATCGTTAGTTACATGCCAAAGTTCATGATAGCCAGTTTGATGGGAAGCAATGGTCTGGTTATCGACGACGCATTTCCTACAAGTATGATGGGTGAAGAACTCCGTGTACTTGAATAGAAACTATTTTTTAGCCTCCGGTGGGATTTGAACCCGCAACCTAGTGCTTACAAAGCACTCGCTCTGCCGAATTGAGCTACGGAGGCTTTACAGCTAGAAGCATCCGTATGCTGTATCGGTATGCTTCAGTTCTCTACTTGTTTCTTTTCTAGAGGAAAGTTTATTAATATCTCTCCGGAGGCTATTTTATTGTTATGCCGTTATTGAAGAAGAAACGCAACAAAAACGCGTTTATTGCAGTTTTTGTGATCGTGGCATTGGCAGCGTTTTTAGCCAAGTCATACACAGCCAGCAAAATAGTGTACGAATTCGCTAATAATACCGTGGAATTGGACGGTATAGACATGAAATACGAGCCTAATCCCATTTTATATTTCTCCAAAGGATGTGACGGGATAAAAATGGGGATAACAAACGACCAGGCGTTCTCTGTGGAGGAGGGTTTAACCAAGGAAAGATTCGCCCGCCCATTGACCCATGACCTGTTTTTTGAAACCTTGGACGCCTTCAGGGTCAACCTAGTTTACGCAAAAATAGATTCAATCAGCGACGGCGTATACACTGCAAAGCTGCTTTTCTCGGACGGTTATAATCTGCAGGAGATAGACGCCCGCCCAAGCGATATGGCCGCGTTGACTTTGCGTTTCAAAAACAAATTCGGAATAAGCGGGGATCTGGTTTCAAACATGACGTATGTCTGTTAAAATTTTAATTATCTTATCACGCAAACTTTGCAGGTCGCCGTCATTAGTTATATCATAATTGGCCGCTTCAACGACCTTGGAAATGCCTAAACCGATTTGCTTTTGTTCGCGCCATTTAAACTCTTCGATATTTTTCGGGTCCCTTTGCTCTTTTCGTTTCAGAAGCCTCTCAAAGCGCATTTCCTCGGGCGCGGAGACGGAAATGATATAAACATCGCCCGCATCTTTTAGCGGGGTTATTTCTTCCATATTGCGCAAACCGTCGACGCAAACTATATCCGATTTTATTTTTTTTATCTTTTCAGCAGTTCGCTTCGCAACCACATCTTTGCCGAATTTTTCTCTCAGGTCGACGGCAACGTTGTCGAGGTTCTTAATGTTTAGTTCAAGATTGCGTTTTTTAACCTCTTCCCGGACAATAGAGCTCATAACTACTACCGGTATTTTTTCAGATTCGAGTATCTTGTTAATCTCGCCCTTACCGGCGCCCGGCATTCCCACGAGGCAAATAATTTTCACGTTTCCCACTCCCTGTAAAACTGCTTTAGGAAAAGCTCCATAAAAGCGTGCTTTTCAACCGCCATTCGTTTCGCCGTGGCTGTGTTCATCCTGTCTTTTAACAAAAGCAGTTTCTCGTAGAAATGGTTTATTGTTGTGGATCTTTTTATCTTTTCCGCCGATGCGTTTGGGTCTGGCTTTATCAAAGGATCATAAAGAGGAATACCATTCGACGCGCCGTACAATACGCTTCTGATTATACCCGTGGCACCCAGTGCGTCTAACCTGTCCGCGTCCTGTACTATTTTACCTTCAACTGTATCCATTTTATCGTCGTGGTTAACACCTTTGAAAGATATTTTTGAGATTATATCGTTGATTTTTTTCGAACTTTCTTCGTCAATATTGACATCTTTTAATAATTTATTTACAAGGCCGCTCCCCGCGTTTGTGCTTTTCCAGTCTTCCACATCATGAAGCAACGCAGCCAATTCAATTATGAAAATATCTCCGCCTTCTGTTTTAGCAATCTTAATCGCATTCTGTCTTACGCGATTTATGTGGTTCCAGTCGTGGCCGGTGGAATCGTTGGCACAATTGGATTTTACCCGTTCTCGAATTTCTTTTAAGGTTTGTTTTTTGTCCAAATTATCACCTTGGTGCTCTTTTATAGATTTTATCCAGCCACATTCTTTTTAAAATCGGCATCGTCAGCGTGGACAGTAAATAACCAACGGTCGGAACAATTGAGGCGATAAACGGATCCGGGGCTTTTATGTAAAAAAGAAAAATGCTGATTGTTACGTATGTGGACACGGTTATGATAAAACGCCTCGTCTTGCTTGTTTCCCATGATTTATCAGCTTCTACCCTGCGGTTTCTTTCATTTATCCTGTCTATCTTCTTCAGTAAGTTTTTTTCCGCCATCCGACCACATCTCAAAATCTGGAATTATTTTTTATTATTTCTACGGCCCTGTCCATTTCTTGTTTAGTTACATCCAATGCCGGAAATAAAACGGCCCGGAAAAGGAACGCATCGAGAAGAAGCCCTTCATCGCGGCATTTCTTTTTGACATTTACATTTTTTACCCAGAAACCTATGCACAAGCCCTTGCCAGACGGGTTAGAAAATTCCGAAAGATTTTTCATCAAATATTCGCCGCTTTTTTTCGCCCGTGCGACGAGCTTGTTCTTTTCTATATAGTTTATGTTTGCAACGGCAGTTTCTACGGCCAAAGGCTGCCATCCGAAAGTTGAATAATTGCTGAAATCAAAACGCATTGATTCAGCAATTTTTGCATCTGCTACCGCAGCGCCAATGGGTGCATAGCCTGAACTGAACCCTTTCGCTACGGTTATGATGTCCGGTTTAATATCATAGTTTTGGAAACCGAACCATTCTCCCGTGCGCCCGAATCCGTTCGTCACTTCGTCGAGTATCATTACGGTATCAGTCTCGTCGCACACCTCGCGCACAGATTGGAAAAAAGATTTCGGTGGCACGACAACTCCGAGGTTGCATATAATAGGTTCGGATATGAAAGCGCATACTTTTTTCTTTTTTATGTTGTTCACAACGGACTCGGTTAATTTGTCCCAGTTAACTATGGAAAGCGGGTTTATCCTGAGATAATTGTCCGGATATGGCCCGAATTTGTTTTCATGCAATCCGACTAAGGCCATGCACGCAAACGATTGTCCGTGATACGCATTTTTGAAAGCTATGAAATTTTTTCTCCTGTTGTAGGCCTTGGAAATTTTTAGCGCGAGCTCGACAGCTTCAGTCCCGCCGGTCGCGCGGAAACAAGTTGCATCAAGGCCTGTTATGGACACAAGCTTCTTGCCGAGTTTTTCCCATCTATCGTAGTTGTAAGTGGGGCTGACGTATGTTGGGCCTTTGAATTTTTTTATAGAATCGGTAATAGTTTTTTTGTTCCAGCCCGCATTCCCAACGCACCAGCCCATCAGGAAATCGAGATATTTTCTCCCATTTTTCGCTATTATGTAACTGTCTTTGCTGTTGGCTACATCCAGAAAGGGATCGGCGTACCTGAAAACGTATTCCGGCATAAAAACACTTGCCTTTTGTTTT
>CAYZCD010000001.1:24400-46666 GCA_964476825.1 uncultured archaeon | reverse complement strand
TACGCGCCGCCGGGCGGGATTGAAATAGATTTGGAGGTGGAAGACGACATCAGTCCGGAAAACCACGTGTAAGAAATTCCGACAATGCTAACGGTGATTAACATCAGCATGACTAACGCAATAACAGGCGTTATGGCTTTCATACATTAGATATTTGGTTTTTGTTAAAAATAAAAGAAATAGCGAGGGCTGGATTTGAACCAGCGACCTCCGGGTCACTTAAAGACTTTTTTTTGAAAAGGCTTATATGAGCCCGACGAGCACTCCAGGCTGCTATAAGGAACTTGAAGAATGCCTTCAGGTTACTACCTCGCTAACTGGATAACTTGTCGTTTTGCTTTCCTTGAGATATTGTCTGTATCCATGAATTTAAAGGTTATAAAAAGATTAAATGATCTTTTTTTGTCCTTTGCGGATGGGGTTTTTACTCTCAAAGAGGACTTTATTCCTATAAAACTCAGCATTTTTTGTGTTTGAAGCAGTAAACCTTCATTTGTATTAATGATCTGTATGAAGCTTTTTTTTCGATTCACATGACCATCGGCATCGAGAAAGCCCGAAACAAAACCTAGGATAAAATCTTTTTCGAAAATAGGCCTTCTGTTTTGTACGAAATCCATAAACTGCCTGGATTTTACCCTAATACGGACGCATTTGTATCTTTTGTCCTGATAGGCGTTAGGATTACATCCCGCCTTTTTCAATATGTCTGACAAAAATTCAGTTATATCCCGATCCGTGTTCGAGTTGAGATAGAAATCAACTAAATAATGCCTGCTTTTTTTATCATGAAACAGATATCCGTCTCCTTCAAACAAGCCTAAAACATAGCCTTTTTCTTTCTCTGTCAAACCCTGTATTCGTATTTGTCTCACTTAATTTCTCCACCCCGCATATATGTTATACTTCTGCTAATTAAAATTATTGAATCGGTTGTGCGTGAGATGCTTACTTTAGGTATTGATGAAGCTGGTAGGGGTAGTGTGATAGGTCCGTTAGTCGTCTGTGGCGCAGTCTTCGACGAAAATGATTTGCCGAAATTGAAAGAGCTTGGCGTAAAAGATTCTAAACTGCTGTCGCCATCCCAAAGGGAAAAGATGCGCGGCGGTATTGAAAAGCTTGCAAAAATTTTCATCATAGAAAAACTTCAGCCGTGGGACATAGACATGGGCCGTGGCGACGGAATCAATTTAAACCGTTTGGAAGTTTTGAAATTCATCAATATAGTTAACAAAGCATTTGAAAAATTCAACGTCGATAAGGTTATTATAGACGCGCCCGATCCAAACCTACCTAAATTCAATTTGATGCTTTCCAACCTGATAAAACGCGAAAATCTCAGGATTGTCGCCGAGCATCACGCCGATCTCAATCATATAGAATGTTCCGCAGCTTCCGTTCTGGCGAAAACAACTAGGGATGAGGACATAGAAATTTTAAAGGCAAAATACGGCGACTTTGGGGCGGGCTATCCGTCGGATCCTAAATGCATAGAATGGTTAAGGAACCGCCTGGAAGTGGGCAAATTGCCGGACATAGTCCGCCACAGCTGGGATACCGTATCGAATTTAAAGGACAAAAAATTGCAAAATGACCTGAAAAAATTTTTCGGTGCGGTTAAAGAAGCTTGAATTTAATTATTTTTGGTGAGAAATGTGTCAAAAAATCTGGTTCGGGGATTGATAGCCTTAATTAGGCCGTTGAACTGTTTCATGGCAGCTTTGGCCGTTCCAGCGGCGTTCCTGTTCCTGGTCGGGGTTAACCGCATCCAGGCGTTTTCAAAAGAAATAGCCTTGGGCTCGTTGGTTGTTTTTTTCATGTGCGCCGGCGGAAATGCGTTAAACGACCTTATCGATTCGAGGATAGACAGGATAAATAAGCCCGCGCGTCCCATACCGTCAAGGATGGTCACAAAAAACCAGACCCTGCTGTTTTCGCTTTCGCTTTTTTTGGTTTCAATTTCGGCGGCTTCGGCCATATCAAAAATTGTCTTAATTTCAGTCGTAGCAGGATCCATGCTGCTGGCATTTTACGATTTATTTTCCAAATATCTCGGCATACTGGGGAATGTAATTGTTGCAATAGTCCTCGGAGCCCCGTTCATCGTGATGGGCCTGATTTCAGGCGAAGTGCACAAATCAATCCTGGTAGCGATAGCCGCAAGTTCAATAATATTCGGGCGTGAATTGATCAAAAGCATAGAAGACGTTAAGGGCGACTCTGTAATTGGGGCGCATTCCTTCCCAGCTAAATACGGCAAGAAAAAAACGGCTTCAATAGCTTCTCTATCATTAATCGCAGGTTCAATTGCACTCGTATACCTGAGGACGTATTACAACGCAGCTTACATCATCGTCCTTCTGTTCGCATTGTACAAGTTTATGGGCCCTGTCCTGCAGCCGCTGCGCATGACTACAAAAAAAGCCGGCAATTATTCAAAAGACATAAAAGCCGGAATAATTGTTGTTATACTGGCCGTCGTGATCGGAAGTTTATTCTGAAAATCAAATTTTTTCTTTCCCGGCCTTTTTCACCGCGGTTACAAGGGATTTCAGCTTGTCGCCCATGTCGCCGGATTCTATGGCAGTTCCTACGAAAACTCCGTCAGCGCCCGCCTTTATTGTTGCGTAAGCCTGTTCAGGCGTGCGGATTCCGCCTCCGTAGAAAAATGGGATGCTTATCGTTTTCCTCACTGCAGATATCGTTTCCTTTGACGCGGGTTCCGGGGCTCCGGAACCGGATTCTAGGATAACTAATCTTGATCCTGTGTATTCGCAGGCCAGCGCAGACGCCGCGGCCAATTCCGGTTTAGACCTTGGGACGAGACGCGCATTCGTGATCCATCCTACGGTCATTCCCGGTTCAAGAATAACCAAGCCCGTGGGTATGCTTTCTATGTTAATCTTCTTAGCCACGACAGAGCCCAGAATTTGCACGGTTGAATTCCAATAATTGTCTCCGGAATTTATCAGGTTCATGAAAAATACAGCATCGGCTTTATTCGTTAAAACTACATTGCCCGGGAATATCACTACAGGAAGCGAACAATTTTCTTTTATTCTCTTTATGGTTTCGTTCAATTCTTCCATGTGTACGCCGGTCGATCCGCCCATCAGCAATATGTCCACGCCTGCTTCTTCAGCAGCCTTCGCGGAAATTTCCGGCGTGTTTTCCGTGACTTTTCCCGTATCCATAACACTCAGAATAAGCCCGCCTTCCCTTGTGATTTTGTCATTGATGTAGTTTTCCACTTTGCCAGGTTTCATAATATCGGCTCTTAGTAAATTCAACTATGAATTATTAATAAGCGTATAGGGGAGGTTTATTAATAAATCACGGATATTATTTAATCTTTGATATTGGGATGAATGACGAACAAAAGGCCGTTTTTTTGGCGTTGGTTATCGGTGTAATCGCCGGCTTCGTTTCGAAGAACGCGGGCGCGGACTTGGGTTTAGTGCTTGGGGCTGTGTTCGGTTATGCAATCAACTCGGTACATAAAAAAATTTTCACCGGAAAGAAGGACGGCTGGTCCACAGGCAACATTATCGTGCCTTATATTTTTACGTGGATAATAACGTGGATATTCCTGGTAAATGTTTGAAGTGATTTTGTATGGACAGGCAGTATGTAGCGGAAATAACCCCGTCGATGGACGGCAACACGGTTACCATTTGCGGCTGGGTCGAATCTATCCGCGACCTCGGCAGTTTAAAGTTCATCGTAATCCGCGACATGAGCGGCACGATACAGATGGTCGTCAAGAAGGGCGCAATAACCGAGGAAACTTCCAAGGTTATAGACTCTTTGTCCCGTGAATACGCGGTTAAAATTCGCGCCCTTGTGAAGAAAAATGACAAGGCATCTGGAGGCCGTGAATTGATGCCCAAAGAAGTTGAAATTATCTCAAGTTCGGAAACTAATTTCCCGACCGACATAACCGACAAGACCAAGTCGCATTTAGACACACGCTTAGATTGGCGTCCGTTGGATCTGCGCAACGTAAAAAACGCCGCGATATTCCGTCTGCAGTCGAAAATAGTCAACGCGTTCCATAGTTTTTTCCATAATAACGGTTTCGTGCACACATTCACGCCTTCGATAATGGGCAACCCGGCAGAAAGCGGTTCCGAAGTTTTTCCTGTAGTATATTTCAACAAGCAGGCATTTTTGCGGCAGGATCCGCAATTGCACCGCCAGCTGGCCGTAGCAGGCGGGCTGGATAAAATATATGAAATCGGACCGAGCTGGCGAGCCGAGCTTAGCCACACGCAGAAACATCTTTGCGAGCACCGCACATGCGCCGCGGAAATCGGTTTTATCGATAACGAGTACGACGTGATAAAGCTTGAAGAATCCCTGATAATTCACATTTTCAAAAAGCTTTCCGAAGAAGCGGATGAAGAATTAAAAACATTGGGCGTAAAAATCGCGGTCCCGAAATCGCCTTTCCCGATATTGGAATTCCCGGAAATTTACAGCATTTTGGAATCGATGGGAAAAAAATTAAAGCACGGCGAAGATTTGGACACGGAATCGGACAAATTGCTGGCAAAATACGTCATGGAAAAATACAACTCGGAATTTTTCTTTATCAACAAAATACCTTTTGCAATAAAACCTTTTTACGTGATGCGCGACGATGAAACGGAATACGCCCGCAGCGTTGACCTTTATTTCCGCGAGATCGAAATGTCTTCGGGCGGGCAGCGCGAACACAGATACGACCATTTGATGAAAAATATCAAAGAAAAAAAATTGGATCCGGTTAGTTTGGAGTGGTTTACTAAATTTTTCAAGTTTGGGATACCGCCGCACGGTGGATTTTCTATAGGTATAGAGAGATTAACAAAACAAATTGCTGGATTGGATAACGTTCGTGAAGCCGTGTTATTCCCGCGCGATCCGGAAAGATTGATCCCATAAATTAGTGTTATTTTAGCTTATCTGTCCCTTCTAAACGGCTTTGCGCCTTTAGCCAATCCAAAAGCCTCTTTGATAAGACTTAATTTTTTCTTATTGGATTTGACTGTAAACTCGCGCATAGAATTATTATGGGATAATTTGAATAAATATCGCTTATTTTTTCAGGAGCTTGAAAAAAGCTTCTCTAGTCAAACCGGCTTGTCTAAGTATGCTTGATAGCGTGCCTTTTGCTATTTCTGGGTGATTGGGCACTGTAATTCGTATGTACGGATAAATAATTCTTCTTAGGATCATGTGGCTGCCGGTTATGTGGTCAACTTCGAATCCTATCTTGGTCAGGATTTTAACAAGCTCTAAGCCTGCGATTACTGGAAGTTTCATACAGTTATCTCAGATATCTGTGAAATATTTCTTATCGGCGTTTCTTCTCCGTGTTTTTTAAGGCTCTTCAGATAGCCTTTAATGGCGTCTTTAATGTTTCTCAAAGCTTCTGCTTCAGTTTTGCCTTGGGAAATGCAACCCGGAAGATTTATACACTCTACTATGTAAATGCCGTCTTCGTCCTTCGACAAAGCTATCTTGAATTGCATAAGACCAATTTACTTTATTCGAATCATTTAATATAAAGCTTATTGTTGAAAGTGTCCGTTAAAGTTTCATTGGACTAAAAATCGGAATTATACAAAATACGCAACCATGTTCCTGAATAATTTTATTCCGTCAGGTTCCAATTCATCGACTGCTGCGCCTAAATTCCTCTTTAATCTTGAATATTGAGGATGGTTAGTCATGCGGTTAAACGCCTCGAAATGCGGCATCGTCCCGAATATCCTGCCAGTTCTATCGCAAACGCCTGCAATCCCATCGATTGACCCGTTCGGGTTTTCCGGAAATTTCGACGCAACGTTGCCGCGACTGTCAACATATCTTATAACAATCTGGCCGTTGGCGCGCAATCTCTCCAAGACTTCATCGTTCGCGGTAACGAATTTACCTTCTCCGTGCCTGACAGGAAGATATAGATCATTTAAACCTTTTGTGAAAACGCATCTTGAATTTGGATCAGTTTTCAAACGTACCCAGCCGTCGTAGAAAAATCCCGCATCATTGTTGGTTAATGTTACGCCGCGTTTTTTCCCGTCGTTGAACGTGCCCATTTTTACAAGTATCTGGAAGCCGTTGCATACTCCGTAAGTCAGTGTGTCACCTTCAAAAAATCTTCCCATCTCATCCCGCATTTTCCCCAGTTTTTCCGCGGTCGCAACTCCCGCGCCCAGATCATCGCCGTCGGAAAATCCGCCGCACACCGCGAGCATTTGGTAATCTTTGAGATTGACATCACGGTCCAACAATTCATAAATTGTGGCTATCTTTGTTTGCGCGCCCGCCGTACGTAACGAATATTCAATTTCTTTCTCGGTATTCAATCCGTTGCCTGTGAGTATCAGCGCTTTTGGTTTCATCAGTTCCACCCAAACCTGCTTTGCCATGCATCTTTCAATTCATAGATACTGGCTGCGACAGCAACATGCCCGTCCATACCGCGTATGTAAAATGCATCGCCGGATGTAACAGAACCGACACGTGTATATGAATTGTTTCCGAGTGTCCTTTCAAATTCATCGGCTTTATTCGGATCGACAGTGACAACGAACCTGCTCGCCGATTCTGAGAATAACGCCTTGTAGTTCCTGTCCACGCCTTGCGCACGCAACCGGGAAATATCAACGTCCATTCCGTAACCGCCGGCGAATGCTGTTTCCGCTAACGTGACGCCCAAACCGCCCTGAGAAACATCGTGTATTGACGCAATCAAACCTTTTCTGGTTGCGTCGCTCACGGATTTGTATAAACCTTTTGCCGATTTCGCATCAACAATAGGAACGCTGTCCCCGATTGCCCCGTGCATGCCGTAAAATTCGGATCCGCCCATCTCGTCTTTCGTAACACCCAATACATACACTAAATCTCCCGCAGCCTTGGAATCCATGGACACATAATTTTTAACGTCATCCATGCGCGCCATCGCAGACATTAAAACTGTCGGAAGCCCGGACATTTTTTTCTGGTTTCCGTCGGCATCCGTGTAAGTTGTATCTATCGTCATACTGTCCTTTCCGGAAATGCACGGCGTTTCGTATTCCAGACAGTAATCGCGCAGTGCCATATTAGCTCTCACAAGCTGGGCCATTTTTAATTTATCTTGAAGAGGCGACGGCCAGCAGAAATTATCGTTAAAAACAAGCCGTTCCATGTCGCCGCCCACGGCAATCACGCCGCGTATCGCCTCGTCAATCGCGTTAGCAGTCATGTGGTATGTGTCAATTTGCCCGTACAAAGGATTTATTCCGTGTGATAATATTATGCCTTCGTCCGAATCCAGGAACGGCCTTAACACAGCCGCGTCCGCAGGCCCGTCATTAACTGCGCCGACAAATGGCTTTCCAACAGACCCGCCCTGCACTTCATGGTCGAATTTTCTAACTAACTTTTCTTTGCTTGCTATGTTCGGCCTCGCTAAAATCCTGGTTAATTCGCTTGTCAAATCATAATCATTGGTTATCAGCGGGTCGTCGTTATGCATTATTCTTCTCCATTCCGCATCCAATTCCATGCGCGGCACGCCGTTGTGCAAAAATTCCATATCCAGGTGCGCGACAACATCGTCGCCGTATGTTGCATGGAATTTCCCGCTGTCCGTGAACTTCCCGACGACAGAAGATTCCACTCGGTATTTTTTAGAAAGTTCAAGAAACTCGTCTAATTTATCAGGCCTGATAGCAGCGCTCATCCTTTCCTGGGATTCGGAAATCAAAATTTCCCACGGCTGCATGCCTTCATATTTCAACGGAACTTTATCCAGGTATATTTCACACCCGCCTGTAACCTGTGCAAGCTCGCCAATTGATGATGAAAGGCCGCCGGCCCCGTTGTCCGTTATCGAATCGATCAATCCTAGGTTGCGCGCTTTAATCAGGAAATCGTATGCGCGTTTTTGTACAATCGGGTCGCCTATCTGGACAGCAGAAGACGGTGACGTCTCGCGCAGCGTCCCTGAAGAAAATGTTGCGCCGTGTATTCCGTCTTTACCAACGCGCCCGCCGACCATCACAGCCAGGTGGCCGGGTTCAATTGTTTTTTCTTCCGTTCGCCTTCCGTTAATCTCTGCGGGCATCATACCGACGGAACCGCAAAAGACAAGCGGCTTTCCTAAAAAGCTGTCATGGAAAAAAATTGAACCGTTTACAGTGGGTATGCCAGTTTTGTTTCCGGCATGCTCGATACCTTTGAAAACCCCTTTTCTCACACGGTCAGGATGCAAAATTTTCGGCGGCAAATATCCTGCATAATCCGGGTTGCCGAAACACAAAACATCCGTCGACGCTATTAATTCCGCGCCGATGCCCGCGCCCATGATGTCGCGATGGCAACCATTGACACCGGTCAACGCACCGCCGTAAGGGTCTTTCGCGCTCGGGCTGTTATGCGTCTCGACCTTCATCAGTACGTTGTGCGTTCCGTTGAACTTCACAATGCCGGCGTTGTCCTTGAATACGGAAACCAAAACATCTTTCCATTTATCCGTTTTCGTTAACTCTTCCGTAGAGCCTTTAATGAAAGTTTTGAATAAGCTGTCGACAACAAAACGGTCGCCAGTCTCATTATCAACGTAACTCACAGTGGCGTTGAATATTTTATGTTTGCAATGCTCGCTCCACGTCTGCGCAATCGCTTCAAGTTCGACGTCCGTCGGATTCGCATCAAGTCCAAGAAGCCTTCTTTCTTCTGCGAAACCGATTCTCCTGTATTCCGCGGCGATGCCGCGCATTTCACGAAGGTCTAATGCAAGTTCGCCTTTCGTGCTTATTTCCGACAGTAAGCCGTCGTTAACATTGAGGTCGATATAACCGACTTTTATTCTTGTATCGTTGACAACTTTCGGAATCGTTTGTAACCCCGTCCTTCTGTCCCATGTGCGGTAATCGTAAACGCGCACGTCCTCAATCACAGGGTTCGCTAACATCGCAATCGCCGCTCGCCGCAGATCTTCCGGCGTCCCTCCGTCGACAAAATATTGGGTTGACGTATAAACTTTTCCTTCGCCCGCGCCTCTATCAAGGATTGTTTCAGCAACTTCCTTTGCAGTCCGTCCCTCCGGATCTGTGACGCCCGGCTTTCTGGAAACTTCGATCATAAAATCGAAATCACCGGGAGCGATTTGTTCGTTTACGGAAGAAAATTCGGTGACAGGGTCGGTTAATTCTTCTTCAAGTAATCGCAATTCAGCGTCGGACAATCCAAAATCAAGTTTTATCGTCCTTGCGCTGCGCACAATTTTTGTCAGCACGCCTCTTTCTGAAAAATCTTTTTGAACTGCGCTGCCAGATGCGTCTGTGAATTCTGGTCTCGTCGAGATTTGTAACGTGTTCAATCCTTCGGCCATGCCCGCACACCAATACTAATTTGGCAAGGGATTTAAGCGTGAAAAACCCGACGCGTTATTAAAACTAATATGCCGAATTAATTTCGTGGCATATGCAAGCGCGGAATTAAAAAGGTTATACGAGCCAGTTTTGCAGCGCCCGATGCGCGTAGCCGACCTGATGTCCAGCTCCGGCACAAACGTAATTAAAACGATCGAGCACCAGTTATCGCTCGTGACAACGCGCGGGAAATCGCCGTACGAAGTTGTCGTTATCTTTACCGATAATAAAGGAAGCAAGGCCCGGCAAATAGCAGATAAATTTTCTTTACCTTGGGAATGCGACGATATAGAAGATTTTTACAGGGAAAAGGGGAGCATCAATAAACGTGACCTTGGGTTGCGCCCGGCATATTTCGAGAGGGTCGTAAGAAGGTTGGAACAATACAAACCGGACGTAATTGTTTTGGGCGGTTTCATGAGCATCGTCACAGAACCGTTATTATCGGCGTGGTTAGGCGTTAACGTCCATCCTGCGGACCTTTCAATCGTTGACAACGGAAGAAGAAAATATACAGGCGATAACGCCGTGCGGGACCAGATTCTGGCAGGCGAACAGGAATTGAGGTCAAGCACGCACATCGTTAGGCGGAATGTAGATTACGGGGAAGTCCTGATGGTATCTGGCGGCCTGGCTGTTGATGTGGAAAGAGCTGCGGAAGAATTGTGTATAGAAGGAAAATTGAACTTGTCGGAACGCACGGTGACATTGGACTATCTTAGAAAACCACAGCACCGCGAAACTGCAAAGACGGTAGCTGCCAGGCACCAGGACTGGCTGAAAGAAAAAGGCGACTGGGTAATTTTACCGCAAACAGTTGAAATGATAGCAAACGGAAGATTCGCGTTGGGTGAGAAAGGCGTTTACGTTGACGGTTTGTGGGCGCCTAACGGATACAGGCTGCAGGCATCGAATTAAAAATTTTTCTATGCCGCATACCTGGCCAGCAATTCCCGCGTTTCTTTTGCCCTGTCGGCCATCCTGTAAGTGTCGCTGACAGCGGTTCCGAGTAATTCTCTGCGAGCTTCATTCCTATTGACAGCGGCTAACCTGCCGATTAATCTGGCCTGTTCCGAAGGATCTGAAGTCCTACGCAATTGATCAATATTCCCTTCCGTGTCCATTACGCTGTAAAGCATGCCAGCCAGCTTTCTTGCGGTATCCTGTCCTGTTGTTTTTCCTGCGTCTTCGATAAACGCCTGTACATCTCCAGGGCTGACATACGGCTTCATCACAACGTCCTTCAGCCTGTCATACGCATCATGCATGCCCCTTACCCTGAGGTATGTGTTTACAGCTGACGAAATTATTTTTGGGCCTGCCCGGTACACTTCTTCTTCCAATGCGATTACGTTGGGCTGGTAATTTCCCAGTTCTGATCTTAGCCTTTCTACGGCTATCACAGAAAGCATTATTGGGTGAAACCCTTCGCGCGTTGTTATCGACCTGCGCAAATCTCCCTGCTCCCTGTACGCAGCGAGCATTTCTTTTATCGGATTAATCATGCTGCTGGAAATCGAAACCAAAGCTTCGCTGCCTTCCGCAAGGAATGGGTTTGTTTTTTGGGGCATCGCAGACGAACCCGATTCTCCTTTTTTGGTGGCCTTGGAAAGTATGTCGCGCGACGCGTATATCCACGTGTCTGTTGCTGCTTTTTTCACAACCATGCCCACATTCAGCATGGCATCGAGCGCCTGCGCCAATGCCGCATTGCTTGAGTCCTGGTCGTTTCCTAATTCAACATACCTCAGGCCGAACAAATCTTCGACAATGCCCCTGTACATCGGAACAGGGTCCACATTCGGGAACGCCGCTTTCATGTCAACATCAGTTCCGATTGCGCCTGCTATTTTGCCGTCCATTTTAAGTTTCTCCGCTTTTAGCAGAGGTTCTGCATGCAGCCGTACTTGTTCGGCAAGGTTTGCGTAAACATGGCCCAATGAGGTTAATTGTGCGTCTTGCCCGTGGGTTTCCGCTACGCACGTAACTTCAGCATATTCTCTGGCCCTGCTTTCCAAATCCGACAGCAGGCCAGCGACCGACGCCGACCATTGTCCTATAGCATGGGTATAAAGTTCGCCGGTAACGTTGGCGTTCACATCAGAAGATGTCCTTGCAAGATGGGTTATGGCTCTCATCAGGTTTTCGTCAATGCCAAGTTGTTGCGCCCTGACAGTCACCCAAGTATTTGCAGCTACGATGTCATGGTTGGTTTTGTCCTCAATAATTCTGGCAATCGCGAAATCTTTTGTGCGGAAATCCCTGTATATGCTTCTCAGTTTTTCCTTTTCCTCTTCTGTGAATGGCTTTTTTACCAGCTGGCCGTATTCAGGATAACGGCTCAAAAGTTCCGCGAGCGCTATGACATACTCGACGGTGAATTTCATCCTTCCGCGTATCAGGGCCTGTTCGGAGCTTATGTCTTTGAACTCGCCCACATACCTGTTGTATCTTCCGGTCGTAATCTCTTCCGAGTCTCCGCCGTCAATGAGTTTTTCCAGCCACGGTTTTTGTTTTCTCCTGTCAGAAAATGTCTGGTCCGGCAGTTCCACAGCTTCGAGCAGTCTTTGAAACTCCCGTTGTCCAAACCCTTTGTCCTCGAGGAGCGCTATGCTTCCGCCTGAAAAATCGTGCTCTTCGTGCAGCATACGGGTTAATTCTTGGACTGTGTTTGGCATTTCAATCTCAGTTACAGATGAGATAAAATTTAAGAGTTAAATAGTTGTTACAACACGGATGCCAGCATCGTAACGATTAAGGATTAATAATTAAGAGACGATGTAAGGGTATGGCGTTGGAGCTGCTAAAAACCGGAAAAGTTCGCAACGTTTACGACGCAGGCGATGGGACACTTGTTTTGGAATCTTCGGACAGGTTATCAGCTTTTGACATAGTTCTCGCAGACACGATACCTCGCAAGGGCGAAGTCCTGAACGGCGTTTCAGCATACCATTTGAAATTGGCGCAAGCTCGCGGAATTCCAACTCATTACGTCGCTGCATACGATGACAGGAGTATGAGAGTCCACAGATTGGATATGATACCGGTCGAAGTGATCATACGCGGTTATTTGTACGGCTCTGCGTGGGAAAGATACAGAAAAGGCGAATTTAATTTGCCGCGCGGAACCGAACAAAGGAAAGGCGCGAAATTTTCCGAACCTATGGTTGAATTCACAACAAAACTTGAAGCGAGCGACAGGCCTGTTACAGCAGATGAGATTTTACACAACGATTGGATGTCAGCGAATGAAATTGCTTATGTTGTCGCCACAGCTTTGCGTGTTCATCAAATAGTCGAAGAGAATGCAGCAAAAGGCGGCATATTATTGGCTGACCAGAAACTGGAATTCGGAAGAAATCTAAGGATTGACGACGTGCCTATTCTCGGCGACGAAGTCGGGACGCCCGACTCCTCGAGATTCTGGGACGCGGAATTGTACGAAGAAAATTACGCTGCTGGACGCGACCAGCCGAGCTTTGACAAGCAATACGTCCGTGATTTTCTTTTGCGCGAGCGCGGCTGGGATAAACAGAGGCCGAAAGCGGGCACGCATTTGACAGAGCCGTTGCTCACGCCCGAAGTTGTTGCAAAAACTTCTGAGAAATATTTGGAAGCTAGAAAAAGGATAATGGCGGCAGCATAACGAAAGAATGATTTTATGAACCCTATGGCTGTGCTCGTGATGGGATCAGATTCTGATTTAATTGACGCTGTCTCCATGGAAGAGAAACTCGTTGGGTTTAAAGTTCCGGTAACGCGGAGAATTTTATCTGCACACAGGAACACATCTGATGTATTGCGAATGATTGAAGATTACGATGGAAAACATTTGCCATTGGTTTATTTGGCTTGCGCCGGAAAAAAACCCGACCTTGGACCTGTGATCGCTGGTAATACGGACGATCCAGTCGTCGCTTACGTCAAATCCACGGAACCGGGAGCATTCTATATGCACCACTTGTTGTCATCTATGGACGCGCCGCCCGGAATTTCTTATGCGGTATTTTCCGATCCCACAAATGCTGCGCTGTATGCTGCAAAAATGATCGGGTTGCATGTTCCGGAAGTGAGAGAAGCCGTTAATGCTTATCGTGTTGACAGGGCCGGAAAAAATTTGGCGGCGGATAAAAAATACGGCCTGATGGGTCTTGCACAAATCAAAGAACAAACCAAGAAATAAATTAAATTTAATTTATTGTTTCACAACTGCCTGTCCTTTTGCCAGGTCTATGACTTTCTTCACATCGCCGGAGAAAACTTTGCTGGCCCTCAACACTTCCAAACCGGTTATCCGTCCATCCTTGGAGACGTCGATGATTATGCCGCTCGGAAGCTCCACGCTTTTCCAATAATCTCCTTTCGCAATTCTTACGCCTAACACATCCTCTTCGTCATCATACCATACCGCTTTCTCTTTCATGTTAATCAAGCCAAAACGCTGTAATTATCTTCACTTTGCCGATACTTATCCTTTTGTACACAACCTTAAGTATTTTGCCGGTGGGAGGAACCCTTGAAACGGCATTTAAGGCGTCAGGCCAATATTTGTCCTCCAATTCGTCAGAATTCATGATTGCGTATATTATTGCTTCATCAGTTATATCAGGCCTGAATTTTCGTTGTAACTTCCAATGGTTAGACAAAATCAATTCCATAATCTATATCCGTTCTGGTAGATCTTAAACAAAAGCTTATTTTACAACCGTCTGGCCTTTCCACGGGCCGATGCTGACAGCAGAGATTTCAAAATCTTTTATCCCTGACAAATCTTTTAACAAAGTTTCTACGTGCCCCACATAATTTCTTGCTGAAGCCGGCAGCGCGTCAAAGCCTTTTTTTCTTCCTGCCATCACGGCATCATGCCTGTTAATCCTTTCGATGCGTTCAGCTGGTTCCAGCACGGGTATCGCGCGTGCCAAAACTATAGGATCCGTGGGAAATTGCGTAGTTCTTTTACCGTCTATTTCGTATGCGACGCAGACCATCGGCTCTTTTACAGCGCTTAAAACATCTATCTTCGTGAAATAACCATTCGATATTTCACCGGTCCTGATCGCGTAAGCGGTCGCAACAGCGTCGAACCAGCCCGTGCGCCTAGCGCGTCCTGTTGTTGTGCCGAATTCGAAGCCTTTTTGCCTGAGAACTTCGCCTGTATTGTCTTTCAATTCCGTCGGAAACGGTCCTCCGCCCACACGGGTCGTGTAAGCTTTTATCACACCCCAATATCCATTTTTCTGGTCCGCATATCTTGATAAGCCGGCATCAGCTAATGTAGCGCCAGCCGTTGTCCGCGATGATGTGACATATGGAACTGTGCCTGCGTCCCTGTCAAGTAGAACGCCTTGCGCCCCTTCAACTAAAATTCTTTTTCCGTCGTTCACAGCTTGCTGTAATACTGTTGATGTGTCGTCCACGATATGTGGAACCAGTTTTTGTCCGACTGTGAAAAGTTCGTCGGTTAACAATGTACAATATTGTTCGAAGTTCAGTTTGGACGGGACTAATGCATTATGCGGATCGAGTTCGCCTTTTGCGATCGCCGTTTGTTCCATTTTCGCTACTTCCAAAAGTTCCGCGGCGTGCGCGCGGGCGTAATTTGCGATTTTCTCCCCAAGCCGCTGTTTGTCCAGAAGGTCGCCGATGGTAATTAATTCCCTGCGGTTGGCTTTGCTTTCGTAGGCCGGTCCCATTCCCTGTCTCGTTGTTCCGATAGCAGTTCCGTTCGTTTCGCCATAACCGTCTAAAGCGCGGTGCGCCTTTGTTATTACCGCGATTCGCGAATCAATTAAAACAACTGACGGGTTATCGACTTGTAACATCTCGTCGTATAACAAAATCGGATTAACGACCATCCCCGCTGTCATTATCGAAGGTTTTTTGAATGCGGCGCCCGACGGCACCTGGTGGAAAGCGTATTTCCTGCCGTTAACCATGACCGTGTGGCCGGAGTTGGGTCCGCCTTGCGACCGGACGAAAACATCCACATAAGGCGCAAGGTCGCTGACAAATTTTCCTTTGCCTTCGTCGCCCCATTGGCTGCCTATAACTACGCCTGCCCCGTTCCAGGTGTATCTTGAAAATGGAGAATTAGCCGATGTGTATTTAGCCAATTAAGTTTTCCCACGCTAAATAATACTTTAAGCAATTTAAGCGTTTCGCCGTGGTCATGTGCACGTGACCGAGGTTTCCGCCACGTTAGATGACGTTCCGATTCTGATTGTGTGAAGGCCTTCCGTCCCGGGATAGTTTATTATGACTGCGGATTGTCCGGGTTGTATGTTAACATCGCCGGTGGATTTTTTATACAATTTGACCTCATCTATGAGGCCGTTTAACTGGCCCGAACCGCCGCCTGCGCCGCCTCCGATTCTGGTGCTTCCAAAAACTGTTTTGACGTTCATGGCCGGTTTGGAATCGCTGCCAACCTGTACGCCGTTTGCAAATATTTTCAATGCGCCTTTTTCATAGCTCATTGATATGTGAGTCCATTTGTCCAAGGCCGGTACGCCTGCCGGGAAATTCGCCCGTACATCAGAACCGTCCGATCTGAAAACAGCGCCGTAGAAAAAGTTACTGGTGCTGCTCCATTGCAGCCAAAAGTTTCCGTTAACGGGGCGCATCAATATTCCGTAGCTTGTTATTGCGCTGGGTTTTATCCATCCGCCCAATGCCATGGAATCCGTAATTCCGGAACTTAATTCATTTGTTATATCTGTATAATCGTTTGAACCGTCAAATTTCAACCCCCTCTGAGATTTTCCGGCAACCCATTGCGGACAATCCGGACATGAAGGTTTCAGAGTCCCGTCGTTGCCGTTGCCTGAAGTGTCTATGGAGACTGTGCCGGATATCTCATCCATTTTCCACTGCCCGACAAGATAATTTTTCATGTCGCCTAGGAATGGTGTTCCCAGAACGCTTGCACCGTCCACGTCCACAACTGTGATATCAGTTCCGGTAATAATCGAATTTCCTTCGTTCAGTACGCGGACAGTAATATCTCCGTTCAAACAGTACGCTCCTCCGGGTGGGATTAATATAGGTTTGTTTGTAGAGGAAGAGAAAATTCCGGTAAACCAAACGAAAGATATCCCAACCAACCCGACCGTGGTCAGCATGAGCATGACTAAAGCGATTACCGGTGTAATGGCTTTCATAGATAAAGTATTATCGACGGTCGTTAAAAAATCAAATTTGGTTCACGACAACGTCATGCACACCGCCTTCTTTTATCGAGCCGGCGGATAATATTTGGACAACCGCGTTTTCGTGCAAATCTGTTATGCTTGAACAGCCCGCTTTGCGCATGCCATCCCTGATCATTGCTTTTGCCTGTGCCAGATGATTTTTTAAACTTCCCGCGTAAGCCACCCAAGCTTCAACGCCTTCCGGGAAATCCTGCTGGCCGTAGCGTCCTGTGACCATCCATTCTTTAGCTTTGTCTGAACCTTCGCCCCAATAAGGTTTCTCGCGCACTTCGATAGTTTTTCCGTCGACAATCCTTGCTATCGTCCTTAATTTTGTCGGGGTTTCATCGCAGCCTGCCAAATATTTTCCCGCCATGACAACATCAGCGCCGAGCGCCCATGCGACAGTAATATCCTTCGCAACGCGTATGCCGCCATCCGCAATTACAGGGACATAGACACCGGTTTTTTTATAATAATCGTCGCGCGCTTTTGCAACCTCCATTATCGACGTGCCTTGTCCTAGCCCGACTCCAATTTGCTCCTGTGTTATGCATATGCTTCCCGGTCCCATTCCCACTTTGACAGCGTCTGCGCCGTTATCGACTAAAAAATCAAAGCCCGCCTTTGTAACAATGTTACCGCCAACGACGGGTGTGTTGGGAAATTCTTTTTTAACGAATTGCAGCGCATCTTTCACGTAATCGGTATGCCCCTGCGAAGTGTCTATGAATAAAATATCAGCGCCTGCTTCTACAACAGCTTTCACGCGTTGCGTATAGTCCGACGTGTTTATCGCAGCGCCCACGATGTACCTTTTCTCCGGGTCAAGCATAGCAAGAGGTTTGTCAACATGGTGGTCGATATCTTTTTTGAAAACAACGTATTTTAATTTTCCTTCCCTGGATATTACAGGCAGCGATCCGTGGTGGCTTTCTATTAATTTTTCATGGGCTACCATCAGGTTGTCGTTAATTTCGTCGTCATACGCAACGCTTATTTTATCAAGGGGAAGCATCCTGTCTTTTACTAAAAGATTTGCATGTTTATTCCTGTCGAAATCATTCTTGGTTATGTAACCTAGTAAGATTCCTTTATCGTCAACAACCGGAAAGGTTGAATAGCCCCTCTCCTTTCCAAACTTAATGACATCGCTTATTTTAGTTTCCGGCGATACGATTTCCGGTATTACAAAGCCCGCGCGATGCCTTTTTACTTCCCGTATCATTTTGGCCTGTTCTTCTACGGTTTGGCTGCAGAAGATAATGCCCAATCCTCCTTCCTGTGCAATGCTTATGGCCATCTCCGGGCCTGTAACGGACTGCATGGCCGCGCTTAGTAATGCGAAATTTAGCCTTATTTTCGGCTGTCCGCCTTCCGGGAATTTGGTGAGGGGCGCGGATATGTCCGTGTTATCGGGCGTCATGCCCTTTGTTTTGTAGCCGGGCAGCATTATCAATTGGTGTAACTCGAATTCACTCAGCGCGCGAGAAGGAGTTTCAATTATCTGTTTTGCCATTTGAAAATTTGATTTCCGATCTTTAAATCTTTAGTAAGTTTCTATAATTTTTATGAATTACGTAAAAGCATTTGCAGGAGCGGGTATCACAACTCGATCAAAGCCTTTTATTTTTTATTCGGAAATCGGAATCCCGAATTCGGCAGCCACGTACGCTGTCGTGGACGGTGAATCTGTAACGGTTGGGCCGAGACGGCTGGTCAGTGCAGACGGTTTTTCTCAGGCTGAAAAGAAAGTTTACGGTGCCATAATTGCCATGGATCGGATGCAGTTCGGCGTTGCGGGAAACGGAAAGCATGTACGCAGCATTGCTGCCAGATACGCTTCGGCGACAAAACCGGATGCCCACCTTGATTCTGGTGCATCCGCGGAATTGTTGAACAGCGCGCTTGGCCAATGGGGAAACGCGGACAGATCCATAAACCCCTACAATATACCTCGCATAGCAGTTGTTGTTGATCCGGAATCCGTTTATCACAACTATGAAGCAGGTCGCGTTTTTGTTGAGAAACCGTCAGTGAAAAGAATCGGATTCGAAACAGGCTCAACGAGCTATGTTTCAACCGGTGGCGGTGAAGTTGCCAGGCCCATGAAAGTTGAGGGAATTTCCGTTGACGATCTTGTTGAAGAGATGTATCACGGCCTTGGGCGTGAAAATGTGTTTTGTGCAGCCGTCGCCCTTTGGGATCCAGCAGCAAAAAAATGGGAGCTGGCCGTGAAGAACGGACAGAAGTGAAACCGTTTGATTTAAGCGGTTTGTGGGTTCTATATTATATGGGCACATGACTTACATCCAGCGCTTGGTAATGCAGGGTTTCAAAAGCTTTAACAAAAAGATAGCTATACCTTTCTCCCCCACGTTTTCTGTTGTTTGCGGGCCCAACGGGTCGGGCAAATCAAATATTAATGACGCCATCTGTTTCGTTTTAGGCCGCACGTCCGCGAAATCGATGCGCGCCGAGCGTTTGCACGAACTGATTTTTCACGGCGGAAAAAGCAAAGAGCCCGCGGAAATCGCTTCTGTGACGCTTTACCTGGATAATTCCAAGAAAGAATTTCCATTCGACCAGGACTTCATCACAGTAACGAGAAAAGTGAATAAAAATGGCGCCAGCGTTTACAAGTTAAACGACGAAACGGTCACGCGCCAGCAGGTTCTGGATGCGCTGGCTGCGGCGCGCGTGTTTCCCGACGGTTACAATATCGTATTGCAGGGTGACGTAACGCAGATAGTTGAGATGGACCCGCTTGAGCGCCGTGAAGTTATAGACGAAATCGCGGGAATAAAGGAATACGACGAGAAAAAGGCAAAATCCCAAAAGGAATTTGAGAAGGTGGAACAAAAACTGAAGGAAGTGGGATTTGTCTTAAAGGAACGCGACGAAACGTACAAAAAACTGGAACAGGAGCGCGACGCAGCTTTGAAATACCAGAACATGACAAACGAGTTGAAAAAATTGCGCGCTTCAATAGCTAACAAAAGGTTGTCGCAATCGGAACAGTCTTTTACATCATTGACGTCCGAGGTGGAGGCCAAGGAGAAATCCGCCGAGGAAATGAGCGCTAAGCTGGTCGAGTTGGACGCGGAAATAGACAAGAAGGAACAGGAACTCGAAACGCTGATGAAAACTTTGTTCGAGCGGTCCAAAAAAATAAAAATAGTCCGCGACGTTGAAGAGCTGCGCGCTAAGATATTGCGGATTAACGATAAAATAGAATACGACAAGCGTGAACTGTCGCGGCTGGAAATGATCACATCCCGTTTGGAAGGGATCAGCTCTGACCAGGAGTCGCGCGCAGTGTCGGAAATATTAAAGCTCGGAAAAAAAGGCGTCCACGGGACAATCGCGTCCCTGCTGCGTGTTGGACAGCAATATCAGACCGCGATAGAGGTTGCAGCCGGCCCGCACATAAACGATCTGATAGTTGACAGCGAGAACACTGCGATAGAATGCGTTAATTTCCTGAAAAATAACAAAATAGGCCGTGCAACCTTTCTTCCTCTGGACAAGATCCAGGAGCGCCTCCAATCTTTACCCCATTCCGATACGTCAAAAGCCATTGGCTGGGCTAACGAATTAATAGAGTACGATAATCGCTATGCAATTGCGTTCAAGTTCGTTTTCGGAAGCACGTTAATCGTCAAGGACATAGAGACCGCGCGCTCCATAGGGATAGGAAAAGCGCGCATGGTAAGCTTGGACGGGGATTTAGTCGAGCGGTCAGGCGCAATAATCGGAGGTTTTTACAGGAAAAAGCAAAAAACCGTTTTTGATTCGAAAGATATCGAAGAATACAAGTCGACGATGGGCGCGCTGGGTTTGGAAATAGAAACCCTGGCTAAACAATCAAAAGAGCTTAGCAAAGAGCTGGAATCAAAAACTGAACTGGAAAGGTCGGAAGCAACGGATTTCATAGAAAGCGAAAAAAAACGCAATTCATTGCAGCGTGAATCCGAGGCGTTGAAACGCCAGCGCAAAACCGTGTTCCAGGAGCGTGTTAATTTACAGTCCGAATTAAACAAGATAAAATTGCAGCGCGCACGGATAGAAGTCGAGCGTGATAACACTAAGTCTGAATTTTCCCAGTACTCGGACGAAAAGGAATTTTACGACATGCCTGTAGAGGAGATGGAATCCAAGGTGCGCCAGTTTGTGCGTGAAATAGATTTAATCGGGGCCGTAAACATGAAATCGATAGAAGAATTCGAGAATTTTCGCGATGAATTTGAGTCGTTGAGAAAACGCTACGAAGAGGTCATCAAGGAGCGCGATTCGATAATGTCCATGATGGAGCAGATAGAATCGCGCAAAAAGGAGACATTTATGAAAACATTCGATTCAATTGCTGCAAATTTCAAATTAATATTCAGGGAAATGGCCCACGGGAACGGCGACATATCTTTGGAGGAAGAGGGGAACATTTATTCGGGCATGACGATACGCGCTTCCCCCAACGGCAAAACCTTGCTAAGGATAGAATCGATGTCCGGGGGCGAAAAAACATTGACGGCCATGGCATTCCTGTTTTCAATCCAGAATTACAAGCCCGCGCCTTTTTACATATTCGACGAGATTGATGCGGCGTTGGATAAGGCCAACTCAAAAAAAATAGGCGAGATGGTCCAGAGATTTTCCAAAAACGCCCAGTTCATACTGATCACGCACAACGACACGACGATACGGATGGCCGACCAGGTTTACGGAGTCTCGATGGACCAGGGTGAATCCAAGATAATCTCGGTACAATTGCCGCCCGGAGAGGAATAGAAATGGAGATGCAAACAGAGGAAAAGATATTGAAATTGGTCGTTCGCGACCATTCATGGGAGCAGATAATTTTCCATTTGATCGAAGCCGAAGGCTTGGACCCGAATAATGTTGACTTGGAAAAACTCGCGAAAGCTTTCGTGGACTACATAAACAAGCTGGAAGAATTGGATTTCCATATACCTGCGAAAATGATTATTATCGCAGCCGTTTTACTGCGAATGAAATCGGACAAGCTCGGGTTCGAAAAAGAGCTTGTGATGCCCGAGGTTGAACAAAAACCTGATCCTATAGAAAAAATTGAGACTTTGCCTTTAGACGTGCCGTTGAGGCGCCAGCCGAAAAGGAAAGTTTCCGTTCAGGAATTGATAGAAGCTTTGCGCCGCATAGTTGAAACAAAGGAGAAGAAGGAACGCAAATTCTTGCGCATGCAGGAGCGCATAGAGATAACAGAAGACGACATAACCGAAAGGATAGATAAGCTGTATTCGAAAATAGCGTGGATCTTAGACCGTCTATACGGAGAACCATTGGCATTTAGCAAACTGGTCGGCGAGTGGAAAAGGAAGAATGTTGTAAGAAATTTCATCCCGCTGCTGCAATTAGTTCACCAGGGCAAAGTCGACGCGGAGCAGGAAGATTTCTTCAAGGAAATATTAATAACCAGAAGATTGAAAAATAATAACGCAGACGGCGATCAGGGTTAGTTATTGGCCACTTATTTAACGGCGGTCAAACACCTGCACGAAAACGGTATCTGATAAAATTTAGTTTAGCATTGTTCCGCTATGGAATTTTATCAGAGTAAATGGTCCTTGTGGGATAAGCGAATTCTATCTTTGCCTTTGCGAATTTCTCCTTTATGGACATGTGTATTT
>CAYZCD010000001.1:0-24390 GCA_964476825.1 uncultured archaeon | reverse complement strand
TGTAAGAAATTTCATCCCGCTGCTGCAATTAGTTCACCAGGGCAAAGTCGACGCTGAGCAGGAGGATTTCTTCAAGGAAATAATGATAAAAAGGAGGATATTGAAACCCGACGATCAGGAGGAAAGCGCTTGAATATTGGCCGGTGTTCGATACATCAAAAAAACCTTTAAGTGGGAAATTACAATAATTATTTATGAAAACTGACTGGTATTCAGATTTCGTTAACTGGGATTACAAGCCGAAAAAAACCGATATCATTTGTCTGTTTCGTTTTGAACCCAGGAAAGGCATAAGCCCCGCGGAAGCCGCCGGTCGCATTGCATCGGAAAGTTCATGCGGTACTTGGACAACATTGCCGTTGATGCCGCAAATTTTGCCGAGATTAAAAGCTTATTCTTTCCAAAGAAATGGTAATTTCCTGAAAGTCGCCTATCCGCTGGAACTTTTTGAACGCGGCAGCATACCCGGATTTTTGTCCGGTCCCGCAGGCAACATATTCGGAATGAAAGCGGTTAAGAATTTGCGCCTAATCGATGCCCAGTTCCCGAATGAGTATATGAAAGATTTTCGCGGCCCCAATTACGGAAAAGATGCGATAAAAAAGATTTTTAAGAGAAAGCACGGGCCCATAACTTCTGTGGTCCCGAAACCGAAACTTGGTTTTAGTTCGAGAGAGCACGCTTTCAACATCGGTTATTCAGTCTGGAAAGGCGGGATTGACTGCATAAAAGACGACGAAAACCTGACCAACCAGAATTTTAACAGGTTTTTGACCCGGGTAAACCTTCTTGCAAAGTACAGGGATAAAGCTGAACGGGAAACAGGCGACGTCAAGGATGCTTTCATAAACGTGACCGCTTCCAACATGAAAGAAGTGGAAAAAAGAATAAAAATTATCCACGGCAGCGGATTCAAATATTTCATGATAGACGTCGTGATCTCGGGTTTCACAGCAGTCCAGACGGCCGCCGATTTAGCGCATGATTACGACATGGCGATACACGGCCACAGGGCGATGCATTCAATGATCACAAGGAATGAGAAACACGGGATGACAATGTTATTTTTGGCAAAACTGATGCGCATGATCGGCGTCGACAACTTGCACATAGGAACCGTTATAGGCAAACTGGAGGGCGTTAAAGAAGAGGTTATCGCAACAAAAGATATGATGTCGTCGGATGTGGAAGAGATAAAAAACCTTCGCCTACCGCAGAAATGGGGAAAAATAAAACCCGCGCTGCCCGTTTCGTCAGGCGGCCTTCATCCGGGATTGTTGCCCCAGGTGTTTGACATATATGGCACAACAGACATTGCGATTCAAGTAGGAGGCGGTACACAAGGCCATCCGATGGGCGCCGAAGCCGGCGCAAAAGCAGTTATGCAGGCTATAGAAAGCTATAATCTTGGGATGCCCCTTTCAGATTACGCCAAGACCCACGGGGAATTGCACGCTGCACTTGAAAAATGGGGCTTTACAAAGCCTATTTAAAATAATGAATTTTCTCATCAACGGTTTTTATTGTGGAATCCATAAAATTTTTTATGTGTAAATTTCACAACTTATTAATAGCAAAGAATTAACAACTTGAGAGAGGGAAAATGCGATGTCGTTAACATCTTTGTCTTACCTGTGGATGCTCATTCTTGTTGCCCTGGTTTTTTTATGCAGCTTGGGGATAATGTTAAAACTGTTAAAAAAACCGCGTTTAGGCACAAAACAGCCGAAATTGACTTTTATCGTAGCCGTATGGAACGAAGGTAAACGTATATCAAAATGCGTCAACTCAATCCTGGCCCAGAATTACCCGGTTGAAAATATACATGTCATTGTAATCGGCGGCGGTAATAGCGAAACGGTTGAAGAGTGCGAAAAACTGGCTAAATCGCACAAAATTGAATATTTGCGGGAGAAAGAAAGGCGCGGGAAATGGTTCGCTTTGAACACGGCCTTGAAAGGGGTTAAAACGGAATACGTCGCATTTACCGATGCAGATTGCGTGCTGGAAAAGGATTGGCTGAAAAAAATGCTTTCGGTCGATGCGGACATAGTAGTTGCGGATTATCTTTCAATATCCGAAAAAACCCTGAAAGGCAAGTTTTTTGCTTATGTGTTATATATCGGCTCGCGGCTGGCTGAAGGCATCAATGAATTTTTAAAAAATGGGGAGTTCATAGGAATCGGATCTGTTGTGAAATCCAGGGTGCTTAAAAAAATAAAATTCCGCGACAGCTTCATAGAGGATTGGTGGTTCGCGGAGGACGCAAAGAAAAGCGGTTTTTCAGTCGCGCATTCAACAGCCAAAACATACGAACATGCGCCCGAAACTTTAAACGACCTTCGCAAAGGTTTATTGAGGGTAAGCAAGGGTTTCGTACTTGAGGCGATGTCTATGGGAAATTCGCCGTCGATATTCATGTCCGCTTTTTATATCGTTGCAGCTTTATCGATACCCGTAAATGCCTATGAAATGGCGGCCGGCAGCCAGTTCGCAACAAATTCAATGTTATTGACGATATTTTCTTTGATGTTATTTTCCCTGATATGCTCGGTTAAATACAAAAGCTACAGGTTTATTTTTTATTCGCCTATGATGATCCCTTTAATGGCGTTCACGGGATTATTTTCACTTGAAGCGGTTGTTAAAATGATGTTTGGAAAGGAAATAAAATGGGAGATATACAACAAAACGGGAAAATAAGATTAAAAATGTGTGATTGAATTGGTATCCGAAATTCAGCTGTTTTCCGTGGTATGGGTTGTTCCCATAATCCTGATACAGATAATTGCCGCATTTGGGATAATTTCCGCCAGGCCGGCGGCAAGAATCAAAAAAGAGCCTGGAATTTCTTTCGTCGTCGCGGTATGGAACGAAGGTAATCGTGTAATCAAGTGCGTCAACTCAATCCTGGCCCAGAATTACCCGAAGGAAAAGTTTAATTTAATTTTAATCGGTGGGGGGGATGAGAAAACTTTGGGGATTTGCAGGGATTTGGCAGAAAATAAGCGGGTTAATTTTATACATGAAAATGTCAGGCGCGGCAAATGGTTCGCTTTGAACACGGCAATCGGCAAGGTGAGGAATGATTACATCGCATTCGTGGATGCGGATTGTGTTTTAGAAAGGAACTGGATTAAAAAGATGCTTCTCGTGGATGCGGATATAATAATATCAGAATTTTGTTCCATATCCGAGAAATCATTGTACGGTAAAATCTACGGTTACGGGCTGTATTTCACTTCCAGGGTGTCCGAAGGCCTGGGATCTTTGTTGAAATCCGGGGAATATATGGGAATCGGATCTATGGTAAAAAAAAGTGTTTTCAAAAAAGTGAAATTCAAGGACAGCTTTAATGAAGATTGGGATTTTGTTGTTGATGCGAGAAGAAACAGTTTCACAGTAGAGCATGCTGGCGCTGAAACGTACCAGCATATGCCCAGTTCGCTGCGCGATTACCGCAAGGGCGTGGGCGCGCGCATGAAAGGGTTTATTTTGTCTAAAGGGGAAGATTACCTCTCGGCGGCCATACTTGTTATCTCTTCATTAATAGCAATTTCGGTGCCGTTTTATTTGTATTATTTTTTGTCAATGGACGCTTTCGCCCTTTCAATGCTCGCTATTCTGGTCATTTCGGCGTCCTTATTCTCCTTAATATGTTCGTTAAAAGGGAAAAAGTTAAAATTCGTTTTCTATTCCCCTTTAATCCTGCCGATGGTTTTGGTTTTCGGCATTTCAATAATGGAAACCGTTTTTAAAATGGCGTCGGGCAGGGACGTGAAATGGGAAATATACAACAAGAAATCCCGTTAACCCATTAACCTGGGCGCTAAAACCGCAACAGGAAGGCCGGTGAAAATGCCCAAAAAAATTCCGCCCAAAAGGTCCGCGTGTCCGTGCGCCTTTATTTTTATCCTGCTTGCGGACACAAAGCTGGCGAGCATGAAAAATGGTATGGTAAGGTAAGGCAAATAATATGAGTATATCGTGGCTATCGTAAAGATTACATGCGCATGCCCGGACGGGAACCCGTATTTTATTATCCTGAATTTGTTGTGTTCTGGCCTGGCAGTCTTGAAAGTCAGTTTAAGCAAAAGGCTGATGAAAATTGAAAGTGAAGAGCCCGCAACTGCGAGTAATGTCAGGTAGTTTGGGTCTCCAAAACCGGATAAGTTCAAAACAATCAGCAACAAGGCAAATACATGGAACGGTTTCCTGTCAATGATTTCGCATATTTTATAATTCAGGTTTTTCATCAAAAACAGTTGTTAATGCGCGGTAATAAAGGTTAATGGGTTTGCAGTATTGGAATCGGATACGAGCCTGTGAAACAGCCGAAACAATGGTCGTCTTTGTCTCCGAGCAGAGTTTTGAAATCTTTCATAGGCAGATAACGCAGTGATTTTATTCTGCCGTCAATGCCTATTCGGACACTCTCCTCTATTTCTTCAAGAGGTGCAGTTTGCGGATGTTCAACGGCCCTGGCAGCGCGCAATTTGGTTATGTCCGAATGGTTAAGCCCCATATGGCAGGAGGATATTATCGGAGGCGTCCCGATTCTTACGTGCACTTCTTCGGCGCCCGCATCAAAAAGGTCTTTCATCAATTCTGGAAGTGTTCCCGCCCTTACTATTGAATCGTCTGTGACAATAACTTTTTTGCCTTTCACTATTCGCGGAACCGGCATATTTTTTAACGCGGCCATTTCCTGTGCAGTTACCCCCAGTCCGGCCATTTTATCCTCTTCCATGTAAAGCCTGCTCATGTCGGTGTTGCCCGCAAAACCTTCCGCCATAGGGATTCCGCTCCTTTTGCTGTAACCCATCGCGTAATGGCGTCCGGAATTTAATATGGGAATGACGATATGCTGCCCGTCATCGTGAAATCCATCCAGCTCGGCTAATCTTGCACCCACATCTTCCCTGAATTTTGAACCGAGTATTCCATCAAAACTTCCGCCCGGCCTCATGAAATAAGGGAGTTCAAATGAGCATTTGCTTGTCCGGATGGGAATGTTAGATTTTGTTTTTGGGGGTTTTATTGAAAATTTTTCTGTGCAAATCCCGTCCGTCAGCCACAATTCTCCTGGTTGTAATTCTTCCGCATTGTAAATCCCAAGTGCGTGTATCCCCGGTTCTTCAGACGCGAAATAAACGGATTTACCGCGTCTGCCTGCAAATAACGGGTGATAACCCCACGGATCCCTGTATACACCGACCATGCCGTTTGCATCCATAACTACGAGGTTGAAAGCGCCAAGCGCCTCTTTAGCCAATACACCAATGCCGTCTCTGATGGTTCCGGCTTTCCTGATTATTTCAGCGAGTACGTGTGTGTCAGAGTCCGAATCTGCCACTTGTATCCCATGTTCATCTGCGAGCCGTCGTGAATTAAAAACATTTCCGTTGTGCGAGACGGCATAACCGCCCGCTGTGATGGGTTGTATATTTTCAGGATTTGTGTCACCGGTTGTTCTGTACCTGTTGTTGAATATTCCCCTGTCCGATCTGACTTTGGACGCAGTTAGGTTTGCGGTGAAGACGTTGGCAACTTTGCCAGGCCCTTTGTAAGTTCGTATTGTTCGGTTATCCAAATCAAAAAGCGAAAAACCGCAGCCGTCGTAACCTCTGTTCTGTATACTGACAGCCCCGCGGAACATGTCCTGAAAAGGTGTTTCTGTGTTTACAGCCGCCCCTATGCCGCATTTGTGCACAGGTAAATAAAATTGGCCAGCCACGCTTAAAATAGTTGGTTTAGTGATTTAAGCCTAAGAACAGCTTGAAAACTCTTGGATTCTGGTCAAACTTTGGATGCGAGCCATCCTGACATTGAAGTCTTGTTTTTTTTCAGCCAATTGGCGTTCAGCCTTATGCGCTCCAGGGATTGTTGTATGGTTCTGGAAGCTGAAGGCGTCGGGTGTTTTTTAAAGAATTCTTCCACGTCTTTGGACATGCTTAATTTTGAAAACGATCCTGTGAGTGAGATGAGTTTAGTAATGGCAAAACCGCCGTCCCCGTACCTTCTGTCAAGTTCGGCCCAGTTGGATTTGATGAATTTCCATGCCAGTTTGTGCCCGTGCTTTGAGGAAAAAACCTGCCCTATAAGATACACTGTGTCCTGTGACCTGACTTTTTTCGGGTCTAGTGCAAGTTGCAGCGTTTTTTTCAGTAGATCTTTTTGGCGGAAATGGGAAAGCGCTCCTAAAAGGCGCAGTTTTTCTTCGTGCAGTACGGCTTTTTTTTCCAGCTCCAGGAAAGTCTTGTACGTTTTTTTATTGCCTTGCTGTGCGGCAAGGTTGAACACGATGCCTCTCAGGTCCGGGTGAAGCAGCGAAGGGTTTTTTACATAGTTTTCAAATCTTTTTTTTGCTTCTTTCAGTATTTTTTTGTCCCCGTAATATCCAAGCTGGCCCAGCACTATGCTCCTCCTTAATGAGTCTAAATGACTGTCGTTCGGTTTTGGTTCCCATCCGATTTTTTTCGCTATAGGTGCAAAAATTCCTCGTGCGAATTTGTGGAACTTCGGCAAAGACGGCTTGTGAAAAAGCAGTGTTTCTATTTTACGCAGGGCTGTAGCTATTTCGCCTAATACGGTTGCATCCATTTCATTCCTGTATGCTTCCAGCATTGATAGGAAAAAAATGGCAGGGATATGTCCGGCTTTCATCAGCGCGTATGAGTCGCTCTGCAAACCCAGCCTGTCATTCGCGGACAATCTCTTGGAAGCCACGGCCCTTTTCAGCCTTTCCCGGTCTTCGGCATGGTAATCGACAATATAGAAACCGCTTTGTTCGGAGTTTATTTTTATCCATGAATTTTGCGCCTTTTTGTCGGCTATGGAAATTTTGGAATCTTTTTTGTCCATGACGAAGCTGGTTTTTTTATCGCAGTTTTCGGCTTCTATGTTTATCGGTATCTTCCATACGGTTTCGTCGGTGCTCGGCCTTATGAGGCTGTCGTAAAGGAAACGGTTTTGTGTGAGGTTCAATTCTATTCTGTCCTTGGAGCGTTTTGTAACCGCCTGCAAAAATGGGAATCCAATTTGCTTTATCCACGTGTCCATTATTTCCGTGACCGGTTTTCCGGAAACTTCTTCCAAAGCTTTCCACAAATGTTCTGTCCTCGCATTGGAATATGAATTTTCCAGCAAATATTTCCCGATGCCTTTCCTGAAAATTTCCTCGCCCAGGAATTGTTCCAGCATCCTTATAGTGCCCGCGCCTTTGCTGTAACTTATCGCGTCAAATAATTCCCGGATTTCGGCAGGGTCTTTTACATGCGCTTCTATCGGGTGTGAATTTCTCAGCGCGTCGAGCGACATCCCGGCGCCCATGTCCGCTGATATGAATTGTGTCCACATGCACCATTCGGGGAATATTTTATCCGTAGCCTTGTTTCCCATCCAGGAAGCGAACGATTCGTTGAGCCAAAGGTCGTCCCACCATTCCATCGTGACCAAATCTCCAAACCACTGGTGGGCCATTTCATGCGCAATCACTTCCGCTATCCTTTGTTTTGTGTTTGCGGTGGAATTTTTTGGGTCGAACAACAACACGGTTTCGCGATAGGTTATTGCGCCCCAGTTTTCCATCGCTCCCGCGGCAAAGTCCGGGATTGCTATTTGGTCCAGTTTTTCCATGGGGTATGGTATTCCAAAATAATCGTTGAAATATTGCAAAAGTTTGTATGTGACATCCAGCGCAAAGCGCCCCCTTTCTTCATTCCCTCTGGTCGCCCAGATGCGCAATAAGGTGCCGTTCTGGGATTTTTTTTCCACGTATCGGAAGTCTCCGACAATGAATGCAAGGAGATAAGTGGACATCTTGGGGGTTTCCCCGAACGAAACTGTTTTTTTCCCTCCGGGATTTTTTATTTCTTTTTCTATGGAAGTGTTTGAAATTGCCGTTAAATCATCGGGTATGGCCAGCGACACTTTGAAAGTCGATTTTATCGCGGGGTCGTCCCAGCAGGGAAACGCCCTTCGCGCATCAGTCGCTTCAAACTGAGTTGTGGCAAGATAACAGGTCTCGCCTTCGGGATTTTTATACTTGCTTCGGTAAAAACCCCGGAGTTGGTCGTTTAGGGTTCCGGTGAACTTGATATTCAGGCTTGCGGGGCCCGGTTTAATGTTTTCCCGGAAATTTATGGAAATTGTCTCCTTTGGTTTGTCGGTTTCAATTTTTTCCGGCTTGACGGGGTTTTTGTTATCGAGGACGAGTTCCGCGGATATTATGTGCAAGCCGTTGGAATTCAGCGAAATGGATCTTGTTTGTTTTTTGACATCGATTTCAATTGTTTCCTCGCCTTCAAACGTGAATTTTTCCAGGTCAGGTTCCAGTAAAATGTTGTACCTTATAGGTAAGACGTTGCCGGGTAATCGATAATCAGACGATGGTGCCATTGTTGCTCTAAATTAATATGTAAATCGTGTTTTAAATTTATGGCTTGTTGTCGGCGCAAAATTCGGATAATAGTTTAATATAGCTGCGCAAAGGATTATCTACTATGCCCGGCGAGCTTCTGGAATTTTACGGCGCGGAATGCGGTCCCTGCATGGAAATGAAGCCGTTAGTAGAACGCTTGGAAAAAGAGGAAAAAATTAAGATAACCCGGTTGGAAGTCTGGCATAACAGGGAAAACCTCGAAATTATGGGGAAATGCGATAAAGGATACTGCGGCGGCGTGCCGTTTTTCTTTAACAAAAAAACGGGAAAATGGATTTGCGGGTCAACAAATTATGAAAACTTGAAAAAATGGGCTTTGGGGGGATGAGTATGGCGTTAGTTTCAACCAACAAGCCTTCATGGCTAAAGACAAAATTGCAGACAATGGGTTCTTTCGCCAAGGTCAGCGAAACAGTCAAAAGCCTCGGTTTAAACACGGTCTGCGAATCGGCCCATTGTCCGAACATATCCGAATGCTGGTCCGGCGGGACAGCCACGTTCATGGTTATGGGTGGCGTGTGCACGAGAGGCTGCCGTTTTTGCGAGGTTTCGCACGGAAAACCGCAGGAGTTGGACATATTTGAGCCTGTGAAATTGGCAAAGGCCGTGAAAGAGTTTAACCTGGATTACGTGGTAATAACATCAGTAGACCGCGACGATTTGGCAGACCAGGGGTCGTTGCATTTCGCGTCCTGCATCAAAGCCGTGAAAAGGATGAATCCCGGCATATTGATAGAAGTTTTGATACCGGATTTCCGCGGGCGTGAAGATCTTATTAAAAATATAGTCGATGCGAAACCGGACGTAATCGCGCACAACGTGGAAACAACCCGCCGTTTACAGAGATTCATACGTGACATACGCGCTAACTACGACCAATCGTTGGGCGTCTTAAAAACCGTGAAAAAGCTTAATCCAAAAATACTCACAAAGTCTTCCATAATGCTTGGTTTGGGCGAATCAGAACAGGAAGTTTGCGGGGTTATGGATGACCTGCGCGTCGCGGGAGTTGATTTTTTCACTATAGGCCAGTATTTGCGTCCCAGCAAAAGGCAGATGGCCGTCGAAAATTACGTACATCCCGATATATTTGAAAAATTAAAGTTGGAAGGCGAACAACGGGGTTTCCTGTATGTGGCATCCGGGCCTTTCGTGCGCTCCTCGTACCGTGCAGGCGAATTATTCATAAAATCGGTCATTAACGGCGGAAAAAAACCGGGCATCGATTAATATCTGGCAGAGAATGCAATTTATTTCAGTGTGCCGGCATGGAAAAGGAAATAGCCAAGTTCTCTGTCAACTATATGCAAATTCTGGATGAAAACGGCCATTGCGACGAACCTTTTTCCGAATTGACAAAGGACCAGGTCAAAGAGATTTATGAATTGATGGTTTTATCGAGAATCTTTGATTTCAAGGCGATCAGTTTGCAACGCGAAGGTTTGCTGGGTACATACCCTTCAATACGCGGCTTGGAAGCAGCCCAAGTTGCAAGCGCGTACGCATTAAATAAAAAGGATTGGATGATACCGGCTTTTCGGGAGAACGCCTCGATGATAGTGCGCGGTTTGCCGATGGAAATGATCTTGCAATATTGGGGCGGCGACGAGCGCGGACAAAAAATACCCGGCGACCAGAACAATTTGACATTCGCCATACCTGTCGGAACCCAGCCTTTACATGCCGCTGGCATAGCAATGGCCTCCAAAATAATGGATGAAAAAATAGCTTCACTGGTTTATTTCGGCGACGGCGCCACATCCGAAGGCGACGTCAACGAGGCCATGAATTTTGCCGGCGTTTTTAAACTCCCATTGGTTTTCGTGTGCGTAAATAACCAGTGGGCTATATCCGTCCCGCGAAAAAAACAGACGGCCGCACAGACAATAGCTCAAAAGGCCATAGCGTTCGGATTCGAAGGGATACAAGTGGACGGCAACGACGCTTTCGCAGTTTACAAATCAACGAAAGACGCCTTGGAAAAAGCCCGTTCCGGGGGCGGGCCCACTCTGGTAGAATTATTTACCTACAGGGTAGGCGACCACACTACTGCGGATGATGCGTCTAAATACAGGGATAAAACAGAGGTGGACGAGTGGCTGAAAAAAGATCCTATAGAGAGATTGCGAAAATATATGGAATCAAAAAAAATCTGGACGAAGGCGTATGAAGATAAATTGGTTGAAATGATGAAGAAAAAAGTCGGCGGCGCTGCGGAAAAATATCTGTCCGCGCCCGCAGAAGAAAAAGGGAAGATTTTTGAATATGTGTACTCTGAAATGACAGTTAACTTGGAAGCGCAGCAAAAGGAGGTTGAAGATGAAAATAAATCTTAAAAAATTGGCCCTCGATTACATGAAAACCGTCAGGATAATGACATTGGCAACTTGTTTGAATAAAAAACCGTGGGCTTCCACCGTGTTTTATGCATACGATAAAAAATTCAATTTATATTTTCTTTCCCGTTACCACCGCCGCCACAGCTTTGAAATAGGTAAAAATCCGAGGGTGGCGGGCACGATAGTAAAGCCTCAAAAAATATTCAGCGCGCCTAATACCGGAATACAGTTTGAAGGCACGGCTAAAATGCTAACGGGAAAAGAATTGAAACCTGCGTACGGACTTTTTGTAAGACAATATCCGGCTGCGAAAAAAATAATAAAATCGGCGGATTATATCGGGAAAAAAAGGACGGAAATAAGGATGTATAAAATAACGCCGCGACTTCTGATATTACAGGACCAGAAAAAATTCCCGAAAGAGCAGCGCGCAATAGTTTTGGAGAGATGATTATGCCTTTGTTGAACATGTCACAGGCTATAAATCTGGCATTACGCCAGGAAATGGAAAAAAATGAAAAAATAATTTTGTTGGGCGAAGACATAGGCCGTGATGGAGGAGTGTTCCGCGTCACGGAAGGTTTGATGGATAGGTTTGGCTCAGAGCGCGTAATTGATTCGCCGTTGGCCGAGTCTGCAATAGTAGGCGTGTCGATAGGAATGGCCATACGCAGCTTTAGGCCAGTAGCGGAAATACAATTTGACGGTTTTATTTATCCTGCATTGGACCAGCTGATCTCGCACGCCGCAAAACTGCGCAACCGCTCGCGCGGGCGTTTCACTTGCCCGATAATCGTGCGTGTCCCGTGTTCCGGCGGTATTCATGCGCCCGAACACCATTCCGAATCGCCGGAAACTTACATAGTACACACACCCGGTTTGAAAGCTGTTGTTCCTTCGAACCCCTATGATGCGAAAGGTTTGCTGACATCGGCGATGCGCGAAAATGATCCTGTAATATTTTTTGAGCCGAAAAAACTTTACCGCGCTCCGAAAATAGAAGTGCCTGAAAATGATTACGAAATTCCGATAGGAAAGGCGAACATAGTTAAAGAAGGCTCTGATCTCACAATAATTTCATGGGGTTCAATGGTGCACGTATGCGAAGAAGCTTCAGAGATGTTGAAAGATAAAAACATAGACGCTGAAATAATCGATTTGCGTTCGTTGTCGCCTATAGACACGGAAACTGTTTTGAAGTCTGTAAAAAAGACGGGCCGCGCCGTCATAGTGCATGAAGCACCGCGCACTTTGGGATTGGGCGCTGAAATAGCTGCAACGATAAGCGAAGCTGATATATTATCGTTAAAGGCGCCCGTTAAACGCGTCACCGGCTTTGATATACCCATGCCTCTTGCGAAGCACGAAAATTTATATTTGCCAGACGTAAATCGTATAAAAAAAGCCGCGGAAGAAGTCATGAAGTTTTGATGTGGTTGGATGGTAATAGCAGAAAAAATCAAAGACGTAAGAAGACAATTGGAAACAACAGGGCCGTCGCTGCACAAAAAAGCTTTGTTGGCTTTGCCTCCATCCGCCCTTGTGGTGGAAGAAGTCACGGATCCGGATTCGCCGGAATTCAAAAAGGCCATGGACATCTACACGCGTACTTTCCCGAAGGACGAGAGGGAAGAAGTTTACAAAATCGCTAACTACCTCAGGAGCACCCAAAAAATCGGGAAAGCCCATCCGGGCAGCAACAGCGAGTTTCATGTTCTCGTTGTCAGGGACACATCCATAAAAGGGGACAAGACGGACCAAATTGTCGCCAGCAGCCAGATGAGTTATTTTCCCGGAAGCCGTTTCGGGGTAAGATGGTACACTTCCGTGGATCCGCGCAGTCGGGGATCTTTGTTGCGTGTGGTTGAAGGTGTGAATAATTTCATGCCTCAATTGAAGCAATACGCAGCCAACCACAACGAAAAACCAATCGGATTTTTCAACGACGTGGAAGTGTCCAAAAAAAGCATGGGCGAAATAGTGGAAAGGACGGGATACTTCGTGGAAGATGTTAAATTTGAGATACCTGCGGTAAGGAAAGGCGGGCATGTGCATGCCACGAGGCTGGGTTTCATGCCTTACGAAAGCGTGGACCTTCCGGGGTGGGCGCTAAAACACATAATCGGCGAATATATGAAATCGGGTTTCGGGCTAAACCAGAAAGAACTCGTAAAGAACCCCCAGTACCTGAAAGCGATAAAAAACATAGACGAGCAGAACATTTACAGGTTTGCAAAGAAAAGATGATTTCTGGAATATCAACGATTAATACCTTTCCGTATATGGTTGGTTATGGATCTCGGAACTTTCAACATATTTAATATCAGGCCGGGCTTTGGCTTCGTCATCGGCGACATGGTTTGCGATGTGAAGGAAGTTAAAAGGGATGCGCATAACATACCAATTTCTTACAAAGTTTCCGACGGCAAGGAGACTTGGGAAACTGCTCCCGAAGATGTCCGCGAATCAAACATTTTAGTCGTGGTGCCGCCCAGTTATTACAGGGCCCGCCAGCCGGCATTGTATTGTCCCGCATATTTCGACGCTGTCGCAGCAAGGCATGAGGCGTTATCCAAATTATCTGCCGGCGATTTGGTCGGCCAGCCCTTTAATTCTTCAGCTACAGCGGGCTTATTGAATGAACCCACGCAAAATTTGGTTTTTGGCCCGTATGTTGGACATAGGTTTCTATTGGATAGCGGCACGGTTGAGATTGAAGCAGCAAATTTATTTGAGGCTTCCAAAGGAACCAGATATGGAGTAAAGAAATTGTCCGGCCCGTTTGGAAAAGAGCATGCTCTCGGGCTGATAGCAAGGCACGTCCCGTGCAACGTTTACAAAAGTGAAATAGAAGCTGGTATCGGATTTCCAAAAAGTTTTATAACGGGAGATGCGGTCTTAAAAAATCTTTACGAAATGGGATTCACCGATGAGGAATTGCAAGCAGTCGGCGCGATATCAAAACCGGTAAAAATATAGGATAATTAATAAGCCGCGACAATTATTTTATTTTGGATTTGAAGTAAATTTTAATCTGGGCAGCGTGCATACGATTAAGTAACAGTTAAAGTCACTGTGTTGCACATGTTCGACGTGCACAATACCAGGGTGTGTTTGCCTGCGGACAGAGTTGTGATTGTTTTCAATGTCGCAGTTTTTCCCGGGTCTATGGAATTTGCGTACAATTTTTTTATTTCATCAATTCCTAACGCCCTGTTGTATATCTCATATTCATCGTAAATCGCTCCCGGTGTAGCATCCGTACAATCGGGGCGGTATACGCCGACAGCCAGCCATTGGACCGTTCCGTAGTCGCCGTTAACTAATGGATTGTCCGCAATCAGCTCGCCGTCGATATAAAATTTATGACGTAAGCTGGGCTTGTCAAAAACATAAGCCATCTGGTGCCATGCATTTATCGATGGCGGAGTGTACCAAATGCTGGAATCCACACCTGCCGTAGTTGCTGTCCATGCATTGCCCACCCTGTTCCATATGCTGCACTGCCCGCATCCCGGAACAGTCGCGCTTGGCATATGCACTAGCGACGTGGCGCCAAACGAAGTTGTGGGCAGATAATTCCACCACACCTGGGTGAATGAACTCTGGGGTAAAGATTGTATCGAAGCGGGTATGCTGTTGGTGAAAACTCCTGCATTTTGGTCCGTGCAGCCGGTAGAAACTGAAGAATCGATTTTAACGGCCTTGCCGAATTTTCCGTTTACCCAAGTTGCGAGATTTCTAACTTCAAAATTTGTGGCGCCTTGTGAATCTTTCGCAACGCTTCCAGATCCGTCGTTGAAGCTCCAATATGCAACTAAACCGGACACGTCAGGCATCATGACCACATTTTCCTGGTTTCCGTCCAATGTTGCGGTAAACGAAGTTATCGGCTGTGTCCCGTCATTTCTGACTATCAGAGTGTTTTGTGTGGAATATATTACGCTAAAGACGTTGGACGTTTTGCTGTTGAACGTGCTTGAAATGAATGTGTATGCTGTCCCGACCATCCCGACTGTTATTAGCAAAAGCATAACTAAAGCGATTACAGGCGTTACGGCTTTCATAAATCATTATTGGGCGTCTAAATAGAATAATTTAAGAACGCCCGTTAAATTATTGGTATGCCATGCCACATTTGCGGTTCCGATGAATCGAGCTACGCATGCGCAACATGCCAGAAAGAAGTGTGCTATTCGCACGCGCGTTCCGTGAATAAGACCGTTGTATGCGTTGAATGCCTGAAAAACGCCGCGCCGGTAAAACAAAATAAAACTACGCCGGCATTCGTTTATTCTTTGATCGTGACGATAGGCCTGTTAGTGATATACCTTGTCGGCGAATACGCGATATTCAACGCTCTTGACTCTTACTCTTCCCTATTGCCGGACTCTGTTAAATCGCTTGTAATCCTTTTCCGTAGTTCGTCTTTATTGTTTGTGGCGGGCTCTGCATTGATAACGGTCATTTTGTTCCTGTTAAGTCTTAATAAAGGCAAAAAATCCAACCAGCCGGAACAGCAGAAAAAACCGGTTAAATAGCTAGAAACGTTTCAGTTGACAGTGGAAACAAGTTTTTGGTATTTCCTCTTGAACCCTTTCTTGTAAACTGCGTTGTATTTTTTTTTATGGCTCCTGTCCTTTTAAAAAAATTACTGCTTGCTCATCAGTTTCACCTGTAAAATTATGCCGTTGTTTTAATATTAATACGGGCGCGCATAATGCTATCTTTGATGAGTTTTCCGGATTTACTTGGAAGGAAAAATCGCGGTTACAGCGGTTTTATCTACAGCTTTTTAGCCGTAATTTTCCTGTCCCCGGTTTTCATACTGATGAATGAAGCTGTCAATTCAATCGGGTTGGAAACCGCAAACGTCATATTCTTCCTGTCCGGTTTTGCTTTTGTTTTGGCCACAGGTTTTGTGAAAGGCACGCTGGCCAAATCTGCGGATGCAATACGCAAACAAATTAAGCCCGTAATTGCCATAGGCGCGTTAAATTCGGTCCAAGCTTTGTTGTTTTTCCTTGGTTTGAAAATGATAGGCCCGTCCGCCGCATCGTTCATAGCAAGGACTGAGGTGGTTTTTGTGGTGGTCATGGGCGCATTATTGTTGAAAGAAAAGCTGGGCGGCATGGAATTCGCGGGCATATCCATGACATTTGCAGGCGCGGCCATATTGACCTTCGGAAACACCTCGCTGGCCGTCGGTTCGCTGGTCATGTTATTCAGTACGTTTTTAATATCCCTGCAGAATGTGCTTACTAAAAAATACGCACACATGATAAGGCCATTCGACCTCAACCTTGGCAGGCTCGGTGTCGTTTCAGTTGTAATGTTAATTTATTCCGTTATCGGGAACACGCTTAATTTGGCCTGGGACAGCAGTTTCATCCTGGCCGCATCTGCCGGCGTACTAGGCCCGGCGATAGGTTTCTATTTTCTTCTCAAAGGAATTGAAGCAATGGATGTATCAAAGGTGATTACTATAAGGTCCCTGGAACCTTTCGCGGTTATAATCATGTCGACATTTGTTTATGGTTTATCCATATCCCCAACACAGGCTTTTGGGGGCGTGGTAATGGTTGTGGGCGTCACGATCCTTGCGGTCGCACATCGCAAACACTCTAAAAAACATGAAATTTTGGACGGGGACATCTAGTTTTCAGAGGACATAGTGCACAGGTTCGCGCTGTTTCGCGCGTAATCTTATCTCATATTCACTGGCGCCCGGGTCTTTGACATGCTCTATTTCATGAAACAAAACATGCCTTTTCAGATAGCCCAAGCCGTAGCGTATCCAGATTTTTTTGGTGCAATCGGTCATTCCAAGCACGTTTTCCGGCATATAGCAGCCGGCAACTTCAACAACTTCCATTCCCGCTATGGCCTTCGAGTCGGAATACGGTATCTGGACGCCTAGGACAGTCGAATAGCTGGCCGGTTTTTCGCAATCGTTTTCCGGGTCTATATCCTCTCTTATGTGCCCAGGCTGCTTGGAATCGAACATGAAAACACCTAATATATTATACCATAAACACTAATTTATTATTTAACATGAGTTTTCCTAATAAGTAGCTAGAAACAGATCGATTCTGTATACGGTCTGTTTCAGTTTAGACAAAGGAGGTGCATTGATTGGCTGGAAAAGGAAAAGCAGTTTGCAATTGTAACATAGGCTTAATGCTTGTTGCAAAGGCAATCTCCGCTATAGGTATATTCGTCCTAGTAGCAGGTTTGGGTTCACAGTTGGCCGTAGGGTTGACTGGTCAGAACAGCTTGGCATTATACATGAGCATATTGCCCTTGTATTTCGTAGGCTTGGTTGTCAAAGGACTCGGTAAGATTGTAGACAAGGAATCACACAGAAATCGCGGTCTACATGGATGCTGCTACCTCGGGATAGGAAACTTTATTTTCCTATTTTCTATTTCTTTATTTTTTTAACCGGTTAGTTGTAAGTATATTATGGAAAAATCAAAAATGCCAAAAAGCGGGAATGAATGGAAAACATGCCTGACACCGGAACAATATGCAATACTTCGCAAAAAAGGAACGGAAGATGCATTCACCGGTAAGCTTTTGAAAAACAAAGACACGGGAATTTACGTTTGTGCAGGCTGCGGTGCGGAATTATTTTCTTCGGACACGAAATTCGACTCTGGAACTGGTTGGCCAAGTTTTTATGATGTAATGAATAATGACAACATCGAAAAGAAACCCGACAAAGAGTTTGGCATGAACCGCGTGGAAGTGTTATGCAAAAAATGCGGTGGCCATCTCGGCCACGTTTTTGACGACGGGCCTGCGCCCACAAAAAAACGTTACTGCATAAACTCGGCCGCGTTAAACTTCAGGAAGAAGAATTAAATGTGGCAGGTGGAAAGCCCGCGTTTCTCCAAATATTGCTGGTGGTATTCTTCGGCCTCGTAAAACGTTTCAACAGGAACAATTTCCGTGACAATCTTACTGCCTTTGTATTTATCCGAATTTTGTAATTTTTCCTTGGATTTTATCGCAGCTTTTTTTTGTTTGTCATTATGATAAAAAATCACGGACCTGTATTGCGTCCCGACATCCGGGCCTTGGCGGTTTAATTGCGTAGGATTATGGTTGTCCCAGAAAACTTGCAGGAGTTTTTCGTAACTGGTTTTATTCGGGTCAAACGTAATTTCGACAGCTTCTGCATGTCCAGTTTTGTCGGTGCAAACATCTTCATAAGTCGGATTCTTCATCGAACCGCCTACATAGCCCACGCGCGTCGATTTAACTCCTTTAATCTGGCGAAATGCAGCCTCGACGCCCCAGAAACATCCTGCGGCAAAAGTTGCTTTTTCAAGTTTGGTTTTTTCTGGCATAGAAAATATTGTGGTGGTTATGATTAAAAAATAAAAATGCGGGAGGCCGGATTTGAACCGGCGAACTCGCTAGGAGACAGGCTCCTGAAGCCTGCGCCTGTTGTGGACAGAAACGGATTGTATTTAGTATCAATCCGTTTCGGTTTGCCTTTAACCGGGCTTGGCTACCCCCGCTTGCAGTTAGAAGCATACCGTCATAGACTGAAGCATATCGTATACTGTATCGATATGCTTCTAATTCCCCGGTATGATTCAGTTTACGATGTTTCTAGTTGATGTGTTCCAATAGTCCTATAGGTCTTCTGTCATTATACCTGATTCATACAGATATTTTAAGAACACTCTGCGCCTTTCCTGCAAATATCGGTCTATTATTTTTGATCTGGAAGGGTGTCGTAACAATCTCAACGCTTTTGTTTCCAGGGTATTAGCCTGTTTGGCAGTAAGGTTAAATTCAGCGCCAGCTTCCAAATAGGTGCGTGGCTTGTCATCCAGACCGAATCTGGACCTGATGAATTTCTCGGTCATTACAGGCAAATCTGAATTTAATAAGCCGTCTAACAATCTGCGTACCATTTGATCATATTCATGGCCGTCCATTATAGTTTCTCTGGAATTCGCAAGGACAGTTTCGCGGTAATCAGAGGCTATGCGATAAACTCCTTCGACGCCTTTTCTGACAGAGTAAATCGCATGCCGTTTTGCGTCTTCAGGCATGTTCCAATAGGGTAATTTCTGCCCGGGTGTTGCAAAAACAGCTTTCGTAAACGTAATGGGCGGTATTCTAAGTAATTCCTTCACATAGCCTTCTTCCTCTCTCCAAATTTCGGAGGCGTACCAATGGCCTTGGATCTGTTCGATGTTTGCGGTTGTCATAACCTTTCAATAGAACTATCACACATTTTAAACTATCTGCGCTTCCACACAGCGTTTCCAGATCCTTGGAGCGTACGGTAAAACCTTGCGCGATTCCACGTTAATAGCTTTACGTCCGAGCTTATCGGCTTCTTTTATGAGAAGTTCCTTTCCCGCATCTTCTTCGCCTTCCTTGTTAATTGTGTAAAAGTGTATGAACCCGTTTTTTTTAAGGCATTTGATGGCGACATCCAAAAATTCATGCGCACCCGCAGGATAAGGCATCACAACGCGGCCGAATTTGCCGTCCATCCCTTTGCACACGGCGCGCACGTCGCCTTTTAGCGGATAAACCAGCGCGTCAACACGGTTAATTCGGATATTGGTTCGCATGTATTCGTATGCGTCTGCGTTTATTTCGACTGCGTAAACCTTTGAACCGGGTTTCTTCTTCGTTATCGCAACCGCGTACGCGCCTATGCCGGCGAACATGACAAGCACAGTTTCGTCATTTCGTACCTTGCCAGCTATCTTCTGCCTTTCCTCGCCTTCGCGTGGTGAGAAATAAACCTTACCGACGTCAAGTTTGTATTTCATCCCATGTTCGTTGTGCAGGGTCTCAAGGTTTTTGTCGCCCGCTATTATTTCCAGTTGTCTGGTTCTAAAAACGCCTTCACGGGCGGACAGTTTTTTAACAACAGTCTTGATGTTTTTATTTTTCATTATTTCATTCGCTATGAGTTTTTGATCCGCCCCTTCCGGAATTTCAACCACAGCTATGTTGCCTATGATATCGTAACTGTGCAAATCCATAAACTGTATTAATTTAGGCAATTTATAATAACAACATGCAAACCGTGTACAAGCGTGGCAGGAAACTATTTTCGGCGGAAGAGGCTTCATGTATTGTAAAAAAAATGTTGGGATTGATGTTTCGTCCAAAATTGGAAAAAAATGGCGCGATGGTTTTTTCATTCCCGTTCGAAAGCAGATGGTCTTTCTGGATGCTGGGAATGCGTTTTCCTATCGATATCATATTTATGGACAAAAACGGGGTCGTGGTTCATATAGAACGCGCCGCCAGACCTCTTTCTTTTGATATGTCAACATGGAAAACGATAAAACCGCCGATAAAATGCATGCACGTTATCGAAATAAACGCCGGCGAAGCGGGAAACAAAAGGATAAGAATCGGCGATGTATTAAGTTTTAAGAAGTGATTCATATCGACGCGAAAATATTCGAAAATTACACCAGGGCCGGGAAAATATTGAAAGACATTTACGCAGCTTTGCGCATAAAGCCCGGGGACAAAATCATAGACATCGCGGATACCGTGGAAAATGAAATTATGCGGAAAGGCGCCATGCCCGCGTTTCCCGCCAATATATCCATCAATGATGTGGCCGCGCATTACACCCCCATTCCCAACGACGAAACGGTTGTTAAAGACGGGGATCTTGTCAAAGTCGATTTGGGCGCGCATATAGACGGTTACATAGCCGACGGCTCAGTCACGTTTTGCTCCGAGAAAAACGCTATGATCGTTGCTGTTACAAATGCTGTCAATGCTGCAATGAAGCTTATGAAACCCGGTAAAAAAGTTAAAGAAGTTTCCGAAGCGATTGAAAGCGAAATCGAATCCAAGGGCTTCCGAGCTGTGAATAATTTGACCGGCCACAGCCTCGACAAGTTTACGTTCCACGGCCCTGTTACGATACCGAACGTGCGAAATAACATAAATTACGAATTCAAAGTCGATGACGTATTCGCAGTCGAACCTTTTGCTACGGACGGCGCCGGTACTGTGAAAGACAGCGAACGTGTTTACATTTTCAGCTATCTGAAAGACCATAACACCCGTTTGCCCGAGAGCAGGCAAGTTCTCAGTTTGGCAAAAAAAGAATTTTTATCTTTGCCGTTCTGCGAGCGCTGGATAAAAGGGATAACGCCGATCAAGTTCGATTTAGCAGTTAAACAATTGGTCGCTGCGGGAGCCATACAACCGCACGCAGTTTTGCGCGAAGCTGGCCGCGGTTTGGTCGCCCAGGCCGAACATACTGTAATAGTGCGCGACAAGCCGGTTATTACAACAGCCTAGCAGTATAAATTTCTTAGCTGACACTATCCATTAGGCAAGATCTATGAAAAATATGGTTACTATCACAGGCTCGGAATGGATGAGGCAACTTTTTAGCGGGGAGCGCGATTTCACCAGAACTAGGATAATCGGCGAAAACGCTGTGCTTGAATATATCAAACAGATCTCAGACTATATGGCCATGACGGATCTTGAAAAAGAGCCTCTGATACTGGATCTTGCAGACATAACCGGTGTCCATGCTCCCGGTTTGTATGCGCCCCACATACGGGCCCGCGGTGTACGTGCGCCCTATGTGAACCTTGGCGGGGCCAATCTGGACGATTCGGATTTTGGGCCGTATAGAAATCCAAACGGGTCCGAAACGAGAAGCAATTTGGTATATGCAACTTTAGACAACGCAACTGCGAGGCGCACAAAATTCAACGGCGCCGCCGTACGGGGCATAGGATTGTTCAAGGCTGATTTGTCCGGTTCAGATCTCACAGGCGTAAGGGGTTTGGAATCAGCGGCTACAGCGGGCTTTGCAATATATCATGGTATAGTTGCGGATGAAGCCACAAAAAAAATCATCTCCGAAAAAATAGGTTTGGGGGAAGCAAAATAGGGGAATCACATGTCTAAGTTGATCAGTTACATAGTTTACCTGTTCGATGCAGACGGTCCTTTATTGAACTCCGCTGAGCCTGCATTTGCAGCTGTTAACAGGGTTCTTGAAAGTTTTGATTTGCCTACGGTGGAAATAGAAACGTGGCGTGCCAAACAAACTTCCGACATTAAAAGATTTTATCAGCATATCGGCGTACCCGAAAATCAAGTTGATGAAGCCATTGAACGGTACAGAATATATTTTAGGGAAATGGCCTACAGGGTTACGGAACCCGAAGAAGTGGCCGAAACGTTGAAGATGTTAAAATCCAGGCGCACAGGCGTAGTTACAAGCATGTCAAGGAAATCCTGGGAAAATTACGCGGACCGTTTCCATTTTGACAGCCTTTTCAGGGCAGTTGTCACGAGGGACGATTGCGAGGAGCAAAAACCGTCGCCAAAGCCTTTGTATCTTGCAATGGAGATGCTGGGAATTCCAAGGAAAAAAATACGCGAGCACAGGGTCAGGGGCATTATGATCGGTGACAGCGTACAAGACATTGTAGCCGGCAGGGCTGCCGGACTCGACACAGCAGCAGTTGTATATGAAGGGAGTTATAACAACCGTTCGAGGCTGGCTGAAATAAGACCCACATATATGATACCCAGCATAGGCATCGTCACTGACAGGCGGGCTTTGAGCAGTTTCATTCCAAAATTGAGTGAGGAGGAACCTAACGGGAAATTGCGGTCCAGATGAGATGTCATGCTCTTTTTAAAGGAACGCTGCGGTTAAAACAGCGCACCTTTTAAGTTTAGCCTGTTTGTTATTTTCCATGCCAACTGTTAAAAAATGTTATCTGTTCGACCATAACGGAACTCTCAGGGACGATCTTGAAGCCGTGTTTAATTCCATGCGCGATGTTTTTTTAGAGTCCGATAAAGAAGCTCCAGCCATGGAGGAATATCGCAACCAAAGGGCTTCCGATTTTTGGACATTTTACAGGGAACATGGATTTGGAGATTCTGAAAGGCCTTTGATCGCAAAACGTTTCAGTGAAATTTTCCATTCAAAATATGAAAGTTTGGTTAAACCTTTCCCAGACGCGCTGCCCGCGTTAAGGGCGCTGAGCCAGCGCGGCGCTGTTATAGGTGTCGTGTCCAATTACAGGCGCAGGGTTGTTGAAGCACACCTTAGAAATTATGGTATTTTAGGTTACGTTGACGTGATTGTGGGACAGGAAGATTCCGACGAACAAAAACCTTCGCCAAAACCGCTTTTAATTGCTTTTCAAATGCTGGGAATATCTCCGAAGGAAGGTTGTTATACCGGAGACAGCAATTGGGATATAGAATCCGCGCATGCGGTCGGTGCATTTTCAATTGCGATCAGCCGGGCTGGAAGCCATCATTCAAGGGAAATGCTGGCAAAAGCGAAACCGGACAGGATAATTCAAAGCCTTGAAGAACTTCTTGATTATTGACGCAGTAAAAGTTGCATCAGCCGTTTTTTTATTTCCGGAAGGTCTGCATTTACAGCGCCGTAAATATTCCCTTCGCTGGAAGGTTCTGTGTCCATTATTCCGGAACCATCGATCCGTAAATTTATTTTTTGGAAATCGTAAAGTTCGGGGAATAATAATGCGCCCGTTGTTATCGGATCGAACATGTATGTGATCGTTTTTATTCCAGACGGCCCGAGCGTTCTTGAATTAAATTCGTCCCTGAGTTTTATCATTCTCCACAATTGTCTTTGCGCGCCAGTCCCGTTTTTCAGCGGTTCGAAATCTTCGGGTGTAAACAAATCGTCTAACCAGAGGTTCTTGCCCACGACATAAATTTCCGCCCCTGAATTAAGGACTTTCCTCGACGCCTCGACATCACATGCGACATTATACGATGGAACTCTTGCATTGTGATGTTGTGCATTAGGTTTGTTATCGTAATCGCCGATGCGCCCGGCCATCACATAAATCCTTTTAACATTTCTGGGATTTGCGATATCGAATGCGCTTGCCAGCGTGGTCATCGGGGCTATTGAAACTATCGAAAGGTCGTTGGGATTTTCCTCGATTGCGCGTGCGATGAATTCTTCTCCGGAGGGTTTTATTCCGAATTCATCGTCGCTTGATGCCAGTTCTCTCTCTTCGAGGAATTGGTAACAGCTTTCGGGCATCTGGTTAGGTACGTCAAAATTGCCGTTGCCGTTTACGCTGTAACGGATCGGTACGCTTTCAAAACCCGCCACATTAAAGAATTTCCTGGTGGCCATCGCCCTTGTTCTGGAATTTCCATAGGTTGTAACCACGCCTTTGACATCAATTTTGTCGGATTTTAACATTAGGTAAAGCGCTACAATGTCATCTACGTCATTAAACGGGTCGGTAACTACCAATGTTTTGTAACTCATTATGAGAACTTGGAAATGGAAAACATAAGAATGCATTCGCCGGTCATGAATCGTTATTTTTATAAGTTTGCATTGAATTACTACCATGGCTAAGAACAAAAGTATTCTGCGTACGTATCGTGAGTCCATAGCAGAAGCGGATTGTTTTCTTATTGACATGAACGGGACAATAAGGGATGAATTGCCTGCGGTATACAGGGCCATAAAGGATGTTTTCATGGCTTTCGGCAGGAAACCGCCAACCATTGCCGATTATCGAAGTTTTGAAGGCAGCCATTATTGGGACCATTACAGATCGG